>DASSPH010000066.1 GCA_035699745.1 Vicinamibacterales bacterium | reverse complement strand
GGCCCGAGCGACGAGGCTCACGCGATCGCCGACGATGCCACGCGCGCGGCGGGCATGCACACCGGCGAGGTGCAGCGTGCTGGGCAGCGTCCCTCCGGTCGGCGGGATCAGCGCCACCTCGTCGAAGCGATGCGCGGCGGCGGTCGGGCGCACGAACAGACTGTCGCCTTGCCGTTCCAGCCGCACGGCGACCTCGGTTCCGTTTCGCGTGGCCCTTTCGACTTGCCAATTGCCGGCGCTGGTTGCCGGCGCGAGTTCGAGCTCCAGCTCCCCGACGGCAAAGGCGGTGATCAGGCGCAGGGTCGCGCCGCGCGTCCCGGTCAGGCGCAAGAACGCGCCGCTGATGTCGTTGGCGTCCGCGACGCACCCGCACGACGTGAACAGCGTGAGCCAATCGACGCGAAAGAAGCCCGCCGCCGCGAGCGCGCGTTGGGACAGCAGGCCGTCGAAGAAAACCGATCGCTGCGGCCAGGGAATCGCGCCCCACTTGCCTGTCACGCGGTAGTCCGCCGGAACACCGGCGCGCAGCGATCCATCGATCAGATACAGGCCGAGGCCGCGCGCCAGGATGGGATCGAGCGCGCCCAACAGCAGCATCTCGAGCGGACGCAGATCCGTGCGGACGCCGCCGCCATGGACGGGCGTGCTGCCGACCGGCGGAACGGCAGCCGCCTGCTCGAATAGTTGTAGGAGACTTCCAAGATGCGCGTCGACATGTCGCACCACGTGCGAGGGCGCACCTCCGACCATGCGCGCGCGCAGTGTGTTCCGATCGGTGGACAGCGGGCTGGCGAGCGTGCCGTGAGGCAGCACTTGCCAGGCTAGCGGCCTCGCAGGTGGAAATTCGAAGATCGAGTACAGGCGCCGCTCCACGACGAAGCCTTGAGGGGGAAAGCCGAGCTCCGGCTCGAAGGCCCAACGCAGGTGTACTCCCGGCGCGGTGGAGGAACCGTTGGCTTGCGCTTCACCGCCCGGTGTCGGCAGCAGCGTGAGCCAGATCACCGGCTCGGTCTGGATCCACGCGATCACGTCGAAGATGCGTGGGTCGACCCGCGGATTGCGAATCCTGCGCCGATCGGAGGATACAGTCGGCATCAGCGACCTCCCGTGCGCGCAGCCCTCTGCGAATCGTCCTATCGTTCTCCGGAGTCGCGGACAAGAGCGTCGCTGGAGGCCGGGAGCGTCAGCAGTGGCAAGACATCCTCCAATGCGCTTTGCCGGACAGCAAGCTGCGACGAACTGGTGCGCCCGGCAGGACTCGAACCTGCGGCATCCGACTTAGAAGGCCGGTGCTCTATCCAACTGAGCTACGGGCGCCTGAAGCGATCGTACCCGAAAACGCCGCACCCCTAATGCACCCCCACAACCGGCGCGCGCTCGCGAAGTCGCGAGAACCTTAGGAAAATCACTCGGCGAATGGAAGGCCCTTGCATTAGAAGGCCGATGCTCTATCCAACTGAGCTACGGGCGCGTGTGAGTCGATTGTAGCAAGCGGTCCGCGAACGAGCGCAGCGAGCGAGCCACGCGAGCGGAGCCGGTTACCGGTTGCCGGTTGCCGGTTGCCGGTTGCCGGTTGCCGGTTGCCGGTTACCGGTTCCGGTTACCGGTTACCGGTTACCGGTTACCGGTTCCAGCTTCCCGCTAGGTGCGGTTCTTCTTCAGCCGTCCCTTCCCGCCGCCCGAGCGCGAGCCCGAGCGGCGCGCGCCGGAGCTGCTGCGCGTCTGCTTCTTGCCGCCTGTCCCCGATGGGCCCGGGCGGTTCGCGCTCTTGCGGGCGCCGGTCGACCGGCGGTTCGACGAGCGGCCGGTGCTGCGCGGGGCATCCGGCTTCTGTCCCTTGCCCCGCTTCGACGTGGTGCGCGCGTTGTGTGCCTGCGCGTCTGGCTCTGCATCCGTCGCGTATTGCCGTCGTTCGCGTCGTGCCATGAGTGGTCCCTCCGGAGCGGCGTTCCGCAAGCCCCGTTCCACGCGCGCCCAAAAACGATAGGATGCTGCGCGTGCGCCCCCCTTACGCGGCCTGCGTCGTCGTCGGACTCGGCGGATTGTTCTTCGGCGTCACCGGACCGCTGCTCAGCACGTTCGTGCCGCTGCTGGTGCGCGATGCGCTCGGCGACCAGCGCACCCTGATCGGCCTGGTGATGGCGATCGACAACCTGCTGCTGCTCCTGCTGGTGCCGTGGGCGGGCGCCGCCTCCGACCGTGCCACCGCGTCGGGGCGCGGCCGCCTGCCGATCATCCTGACGGGCTTGATCCTGGCATCCGCCGGCATGGCGCTGTTTCCCTCGTCGCCGCGGTTCGGGCTGGCCGGCATCATCGCCGCCATCGTGCTGCTGTACGGCGGCATCAATCTGCTGCGCTCGCCGTTTCACGCGGTGATCGCGGATCTGGTGCCGTCGAAGTTTCGCCCGCTGGCCTCGGGCTCCGTCACCTTTCAGATGTGCGTCGGCGCAATCGTGTTCCTGATGCTCGGCCGCATGCTGGGGATGCGGACGGCGTTCACGATCGCCGCGATCACCGTGCTCGCCATCGCCGCGGTGTTCACGATCCGTCTCAGCGAGCCGCGGCTGGCGTCGGCCGCGGATCGCGACGGCGCGGAATCGGTCGGATCGCTGACCGCCGCCGCGTGGTCGGCCGTCCGCGGCGCCGTTCCGGGACTGCGCGCGATCTTCATCGCCGCCTCCCTCGTCCAGCTCACGTTCCAGAGCTTCACCACGTGGTACGCGCTGCACGCCGTCGAACGGTTCGGCATGGCGCCCGCCGACGTCACCATCGGGTTCATCGCCTGGGCGATGGGCGGCGTCGTTGGCGCCCTGCCCGCAGGCGCGCTCGGCGTGCGCATCGGCCGGCGCAACGCCATGGTCGCCGGGTTCCTGCTGATGGCGGGATCCCTCGTCGCGCTGGATCGCGTCAGCGACATGCGCTACGCCATTCCGCTGCTCGCCCTGGCGTCGGCGGCGTGGACCTTCCCGACGGTGAACGCCTATCCGCTGTTCATCGAGCAGATCCCCCGTCAACGCCGCGGCGTGCTCGCGGCGCTGTTCCTGCTGTCGATGGCGCTCGGGGGCGCGGTCGGGGACCCGCTCAACGGAACGCTGTTCGATCTGTTCGGCAGCTACCGCCCGCTGTTCCTGCTGATGGCCGGCTACACGGCGCTGGCGTTCGTCGCCCTGCTCTTCGTGCCCGCCGGCGTCGGCGAGGCGGACACCGGCCTCGAGTCGGTCCCCGCGTCCGCGACCACCGCCTGAACGCGGCGCCGCCGCTCGACCGCGATCTCGACCAGGTTCGCCGCCGGCCCCACCAGGAAGAGCGCGTAATACGGCGCGTGGACGAACTGGAGCAGCCGGAACACCGCCTCGGCGAAGGCGACGAGAAACGCCACCACGATCTGCCCCTGATACGACCGCACCGTGGTCTTCGGGTCGGTGATCATGAAGAAGATGTAGAGCTGATACATCGGCCCGGTGATCGGCGCGGCTTCGCTCAGGAACGGGTGGCCGGTGATCGCCGCGCGGATCGCCGCGAACAGCATGAACGACGCCACGTAGGTCAGCGTGATGTGGAAGCGGCCGAGGCTGTGGATGATCACGCTTCCGAAGCACCACACCACGACCATCGGCAGCAGGTTGTTGCCCCACTGCACGCTCAGGCCGGCCACGGAGTCCGCGGCGAGCACCAGCATCGCGACGATGCCGAAGTTCGAGGGGTTCCAGATGTGCCGCCCGTCGACGCGCAGGACGTACTTCGAGGTGATCGAGATCGCGGAGCAGAGCGCGTACGGCCAGATCGCCGGCGATCGCACCAGCATTCCGACGCTGATGCCCGAGATGTAGGCGCTGGCGAGGTGCGGCCAGGCGCCGGTGATCAGCCGCGCCAGCAGCAGCTCCACGCCGATGGCGGTGCCGATGGCGAGCGCCGTGCGCGACCAGCTCTCGAGGAATCCGAAGGTCACCTGGCCGGCGAGCAGGACGATGGTGACGAGAATCGGCGCCAGATAGCGCTTGTCGATGCCGAAGGCCTTCGCCGTCATGAGGGTTCCTGGATGCGATGGATGCGGCCGATCTCCGGTGCGTTCAGCTCCTGCGATTTTCCCGACGGCCAGCGGACGACGACCCGCAGGTCGCCCGCGATCGCGGCGCTGCCAAGGCCGAAGTGGAGCCGCCGCTGGTTCTGGGCGCAGAACCCGGAGCCGCCCGACACTTCCTGCAGCTGGCGCCGGCCGTTCCAGAACACTTCCACCTGCGCGCCGATGGCGCTGCGGTTGCTGCACCGCGGCGCGCCGGCGGCATTGGCGCCGCGGCATCCGCCCTCGAGCGCGAACGCGATCCACTGGCGATCGCGCGCCACCTCGTTCCGGTAGAGCAGCAGCGGGCCGCGCTGGTTCGCCACCGCCGCATCGAGCATGCCGCGGTTGCCGAAGTCGGCCAGCGCGACGGCGCGGCCGTCGAAGCGATCCGTCGCCCCGACCATCTGCGCGACGTCGACGAAGCGTCCCGAGCCGTCGTTGATCCACACCTTCTTCTGCTGGTAGCCGGCCAGGCTGCGGCTGCCCATCGCCGGCCAGTTCGCGGCGTCACCGATGACGAGGTTGTGGCCGCCCGCCACCTTCGAGTAATCGTACCAGTAACTCTCGTCGCGCGACGCCGAGACGTAGCCGTTGACGAGGTAGAGGTCGAGGAAGCCGTCGTTGTTGAGATCGCCGAACTGCGCGCCGAAGCTCCAGCCGCCGAGGTCGACGCCCATGGCGCGCGCCATGTTCTCGTAGACCGGCCGCTCGCGCGTCCCGCCGGACGGCATCCAGAGGTTGTTCCCCTGGAGCAGGATACCTTCCTCCGAGATGTTCGACACGTACACGGCGAAGCGCCCCTGGTTGAGCACGTCGCCGACCGAGGCGTTCATGCCGCTCTTCGGCGCATAGCCGACGCCGGTCTCGCGCCCGGCCTCGCGAAAGCGGCCCCCCTCGTTCAGGAACAGCTCGGACACGCCGTAGTCGTTGGCGATGAACAGGTCGGGATAGCCGGTGCCGCGCAGGTCCGCCGCCACTGCCGCAAGCGCCCAGCGCGTCGACGAAAGGCCGGCGCGCTCGCTGACTTCCTCGAACCGTCCCTCGCCGAGGTTGCGATACAGATACTTGCGCCCGCCGTTGTTCGCGTATTCGAAGCTCTCCGGCATGATGCGCGTGTCGGCGAGCTTCCAGAGGTTCAGCCGCTCGGAGTAGTAGCCGCCGAGGAAGAGATCGAGCAGGCCATCGCGGTCGTAATCCAGCCAGACCGCCGTGTTGATGTTCGCCCAGGCCGGGAACATCGGCACACTCGTCCTCGAGAAGGCGCGCCCGCCGTCGTTGTGAAACAGCTCGGGGCGCCCCCACTTATAGAGGAAGAGATCCTCATACCCGTCGTTGTCGTAGTCGCCGAAGACCGCGCCCATCGACACGCCGGTGCCCGGCTGATTCACGTCGGCGATGCCGAGACGCTCCGCGACGTCCTCGAACGTGCCGTCCCCCCGGTTGCGATAGAACCGGTTCTTCGAGCCTTCTCTGCTGTTGGTGACGTAGAAATCGTCGTGGCCGTCGGCGTCGACGTCGGCCACGGCCACGGCCGCGCCCATCGACGCCACCTGCGGCATGATGTGCGCGAGCTTCGCGTCGAGCGTCGGCCCCTCGTGCACGAACGTCACCCCCGACGCGCGCGCCGACTCCGTGAGCCGGAATCCGTAGCGGGCCGCCGCGTCGCCGCTCGCGGCGCCGGAGGAGCGCAGGCGGATCAGCGCCGGCGTGGCCAGCATCGCGATGAACGCGATGACGACGAGCGGTTTGATGACACGCGTCATTTCCTGTCGGGGGCACGCAGCGCGTCGCGGGCCAGCGCCGGCGACACGTACCTCGTATGGTAGCGCGCGAAGTCGTCGGGGTGCTCGCGATAGACGGGGTCGTCTTCGAGCCGTCCGGCCGTGTCGGTGTAACGCGGCGAGCGATGCGTCGGCAGCGGCAGCACGGTGCGTGAGGCCACCGTGTTGTAGTCGCCGTCCTTCACCCAGCCGTCGCCGACCAGGATGAAGTCGCGCACGAATCCGGGCGGCGGGGGCGGCGCTTCCGCGAACGCCAGGCGCAGCTCGTCGCCCGCGTTCATGATCAGATAGCGGTCGTCGACCTTCTGCAGCAGCTCGCGCACGTCGCCGAAGCGCGTGTGGAAGCCTTCGAGGTCGCGCCACCGCGGCGCCACGCCGCCGAGCACGTAGCGCGGCCGCTCCGGCGTGCTCGCGTCCTTCTGCTCGGTGATCGAGTAGCCGCGATACTGCAGGTCCGCCTTCGTCATCGTCACCACGCGCGGCTGGAGAGTGACGTCGGGTCTGCCGGCGGCCCAGGCGATGCGATCCCAGAAGATCTCGAGATTGGTGCCGAGCCGCATCCGGCGAGGACCGGCCGCCGGAAACACGCCGCTCAGATCGAGCAGAACCGTCTTGTCCTTGCCGGCAGGGAAGCCGAGGCCGGTGCGCGCCGGCTTGAACCGGCCCGCCGCACCGGCGATCTGCAGCGACAGGCCGGCCGGCGGCGCGTGCCGGCCTTGTCCGAGGGCGACGTTCACCGACGTGTCGGTGGGATGCACCCAGCCCTGCGCGACGAGCCACAGCGGGCCCGTGCGCGGCGCCGACTCGGGCAGCTCGAGCTCGACGTAGTGATCGCGGGTCACGCCCTGATAGAGCCCGCGTCCGGCGAAGTCGAGATGCCGGTCGTCGCGCGCGCGGACGACGTCGAGCACGTCGCGTCCGCGGTCGTCGCGCGCGGCCAGAAGGTCCTGAACCGGGCCGGTGGCGACCGCGCCGAGCTTCGGCGGCGGCACCGCGAAGCGTTCGTCCACGAACATCTCGGTGCCTTGCGGATGATCGACCACCATCAGCGAGACGAGATCGAAGAAGTGCGTCTCCCACAATTCGGCGGTGATCCGGAGGTCGTACTCGCCGTTGCGGGGCTGGAGCTGATCGCCGCGGACGCGCACCCAGTCTTCCGTCATCAACACGTCCGCGGTCGCCTGCGCGTTGATCTTCAGCCCCAGCGGCGAGCGCCAGATGAAGTCGGTCACGAACCCCATGTCCCGCCCGTTCCACGCGAACAGCCACGGGCACGATCCCTTGAGCCGCTGGCTGGCGCCGATCGACGCATTCGACGCCAGCGCGAACTCCGACTGCAGCATGCCGTTCGGCCAGGTGATCCGCGCCACCTCCGCCGCGGACGCGTCGCCGAGACCGAAGTGCACGGCCGGCGCGGCGATCGGCTGCTTCTGCACGTTCAGTCCGGTGCGCACTTCGATCTCGCCGCCGATGCCGAACGAGTTGATCCGTTGATCGCCGGTGGACGTCAGCGCGCGCGGGCGGATGGTCTGCCAGCGATACGCCTTCTCTCCCTTCGTGCGGACGACGCGCGCGCCGTCGGCCGCTCGCCCGACGAGCTCGAGCCGGCCGTCTCCATCCAGATCGGCGGCCGACGTGACGAGGAGTCCGGCCGAGACGCCGCCGCTCCCGCCGGCGAGGCCCTGCGGGCCCGCCAGCATCGCGTTCCAGCGATCCGGCGTCGCCAGCAGCAGATCGCCGGCGCCGTTGTTGTCGAGGTCGGCGACCAGCAGGCGGGTCGTGCCTGCCGTCAGCGGTGCGGCGACGTTGAACTGTGAGACGCGGCCCACATCGAAGTTCGCCTCGCGACCGGGCAGCGACAACCGCGACACGGTTCCGTCGGACGCGACGCCGATCACGTCGAACAATCCGTCGCCGGTGAGATCCGCGGCGGCAATGGCGGCGACGCGAGGGTACGTTGCCGGGACGGCGCGCTCGAGGAAGCCGGCGCCGCGCTGGTTCAGGAACACGCGCACGGCGCCCTGATCGTCGAGCAGCACCGCGTCCGGCACCCCCTCGCCGTCGAGATCCGCCCACACGAATCCGCGGACCTTCCTCACACCGAACGGCGCCTGCGGCGCGAACGTGCCGTCGCTGTTGTTGCGCAGCACGACCGGCGTGTCGTCACGGCGGGCGACGACCACGTCGAGATCGCCGTCCAGATCGACGTCGGCCGCCCACGCGCCGTGCGCGGGCGCGGCGAGGATCGCGGCGGGCAGCCTGGTCTCGGCGGTGACCGGCGCGAATCCCCCGTTCGCGTTCTGCCGGAGGATCTGCACCCCGTTCGCACCCGCAAGCACGAGGTCGCTGCGGAAGTCGTAGTTGAGATCCGCGGCCACGACCGCGTCGGGGCTGGCGCTCGCGAAGGTGAAGCCGGCGGGCAGCGCGATCGGCGCGCCGGAGCCGACGCGCAATTCTCGCGGACCAACGGCGACGATCGCCGGGGCGCCGTCCCCTGTCAGCCAGACGGCCCCCGCCCATGCCGTCCCGGGCATCGCGACACTCGCGGATGCATCGGCGGCAAAGGCGAGGCGCGCGTCCGGCGCGGCCGGCTGCGGCGGCTGGTTGGGCAGCACCAGGAACCGCTGCAGCGGTTCCCCGACCTCGCTGTTCGGCGTGCTGACGGCCGCGAAGGCGGCGCGATACTCGGGCCCGCGCAGCAGCGTGTTCTTCAGGAAGATGACCGGCGTCGCCGCGGCGGTCGGCGGTCCCTGCGCCGCCTGCCGCAGCGCCTCGAACCGCTCGCGCGCGTCGACGGGCCACGAGCCGGCGCCCCGCGCCAGCGCCTCGACCGCGGTCCGCAGCGCGGCCGCATCCCCGCGCCGCGCCGCGAGCCGGGCGAACTCGAGCTGCGCCGCCAGGTTCCCGGTGCGCCCGGCGAGCGACCCGTAGGCGCGCTGCGCGTCCGCTTCGTTCTGCGGCCCGCCGAGCCGTTCCAGTTCCTGCGCCAGTCCGTATTCCGCCTTGCCATCGTTGGCGTCCAGCTGCAGGGCGCGGCGCCAGTGGCCGATCGACGCCTCGACGTTGCCGCGCCGGCTCTCGAGCAGCGCCTGCATCCGCTCGATCTCCGCCGACCGGGGCGCGAGTTCGGCTGCCTTGGCCAGGCGCGGCGTCGCCTCGTCGAGCTGTTGCTGCCGGAGCAGCAGCAGCCCGAGGTTCGCCCAGCCGGCAGGCTCCTGCGGCACCAGTTGCGTGACGCGCTCCAGTTCCCGCCTGGCGATGACGTCCTGGCTGGTCTGCAGCCCCGCCAGGGACACGTAGAACGCGGTGACGGCCTGCCGGTAGGTGTCGTCGGACACCGCCGGCGGCCGCGTGCACGAAGACACGGCGGCCAGGCCGATGACGAAGAGGGTTGCGGCGCGCATGTGTTGTGCAGTGTAACGGATGGCTGATACCGTGGAGCGAGGTCAATGAGGTCGATCCGCAACCGCCGCACGCTGGCCGCGTTCTGCATCGCGCTGGTGGTGTTTTCGGCCTTCCTGCCGGCCGGCCTGTCCGACACCGTCTGGGCCGCGCTGATTCCGCTCGGCTTCGTCGTCTCTCTCATCGGCGCCACCACCATCGCGCGCGCCGCCTCGCGCTGCGACGAACAGACCGTCGCGCTCCTCTCGCTCGTTCTCCTTCGCGCTCCGCCGGCCTGCTGACCGCTGTCGGCTTTCCGCTTACCGCGGTTCGCTCAGCGCGAAACGCGAACGGTCTGACAGGCGGCTGTACGGCCGCCGGGCGAGGGCGTATGTTCTGGAAGAAGAGACTGCGGGTGGTGTTCGCCTGCCTGACGCTGGAGATGGGCGTGCTGTTCGGCGTCCCCATGCGTCCCGACCAGATCGAGGAGCTGATGCACCAGATGAATCAGCCGCAGCTGGCGCACGTGCTGAAGGACGAAGACGACGACGGTGATCCGCCGTCTGGTCAGGCCGCGCTGCGCCGCGGCAGCAGCACCATTCCCAGGATCAGCAGCAGGCCGGCGGCGACGTAGACGACGGACGCCAGTGTCATCGCCGTGCCCAGGCTGGATCGCTGCGCGATGATCCCGATCACCAGCGGCGCCGATCCGCCGCCGGCCAGCCACCCGATCATGTTCATGAATCCGGCGGTGCGTCCGCGGGCCGCGGCGGGGACGACGTCGAAGGCCGAGGCGAAGATGTTGGCGTCGTAGAGTCCCTTGAAGAATCCCCACGCGGTCAGCGCCGCGATCAGCACCGGCACCGACATCGTCACGCCGCAGATCGCGACGAACGGCGCGCCGGCGAGCATGCCGAGCGCCTGGACCGCGATGCGGCCGCGCGGCGTGCGGCGGCGCCAGAGGTCCGCCATCCAGCCGCCGAGCGGCGCCCCCGCCATGCTGGCGAGCTGCACGAACACCGTGGCGGTGAGCCCGGCAAGGGCCAGCCCCATGTGGAACCGGTCGAACAGGAATTTCGGCATCCACGAGAGCAGCACCACGGCGACGAAGTTGGCGCACATGAACGCGCCGAGCAGACAGAGCAGCGCCGGCGTGCGGAGGACGAGCGCGGTGAACTGCGCGAAGCTCATCCCCCCCGCCGCCGGAGGCGCGATGCCCTCCGCGATGTCGGCCGCGCCGCGCGCCGGTTCGACGAGATATCGCGCCAGCACGAAGCCGAGCAGGATGCCCAGCCCGCCGAACACGAGAAACGCCGGCCGCCAGCCGTAGCGCTCCGCGATCAGGCCGGCGAAGAATCCGCCGCCAATCGTGCCCAGATACACCGCGGTCTGATGCGCGCCGAGCGCGCGCGACCGCGTCCGGCTGCCGTGGTAGTCGCTCATCAGCGACGTCGACGCGGGGAAGTAGAACGTCTCCCCCAGCCCTTCCGCGGCGCGGAACAGAAAGAGGTGCGTGAAATTCCTCGACAGCGCCGTCGCGGCGCAGATCACGCTCCACGCGTGCAGCCCGCCGAGAATGACGTTGCGGCGGCTGGCGCGGTCCACCAGCGCGCCGGCGAACGGCGCCGCGAGCCCGTATACCCACGCGAATCCCGAACCGAGCAGCCCGAGCTGCACCGGGGTCAGCTGCATTTCGCGCTCGAGCAGCGGGAAGACCGAGAAGATCGCCTGCCGGTCGGCGTAGTTGAAGAACGAGATGCACCACAGCATGGCGACGACGTGCCACTTGTACGCGCCCGGCAGCGGCAGTCTCTCGGCCCCCGGCGCTGATGTCCGGCTCACTTGGCGGTGCCGGGCGCCCGGCGATGGTGCGTCGCCTGCTCGTAGGCGTGGGCGAGCGCGAGCAGGTCGCGGTCCGACCACAGACGGCCGAGGAACGAGATGCCGAATGGATGGCGGCCGCCGAGGAAGCCGGCGGGAACGGTGACCTGCGGCAGGCCCGTCATCGCGCTCGGTTCGCAGGTGCCGGGCTCGCCGCCGTACCGCTCGAGGCCCCCTTCGTGCGTGTGCGGCCGCGCCTGGTTGGCGGGATAGAGCAGCGCGTCGGCGCGCTCGCGCTCCAGCACCGCCTCGAACAGTTGCCGGAAGCGCGTGCGGCCGGCAAGGAACCGCTCGGTGGCGAGACGTCCCCGCTCCCCCTCGGCGCTGCTGCGCAGCGCGTCCTGCAGGCGCCGCGTGCCGTCGGGCGCCATCCTGCCCGACGCGATGAGGTCCTCGATCGTCAGCACGCGATCGCCGCTCTTCGAACCGCGCGTGAGATATGCCGTCCACCCTGCCTCGAGCGATCCGGGCGCGCTCCCTCGCGCCTGGCGGTATTCGCCGTCGAGATCGGGGATCGTGGCGTCGACCACGGTCGCTCCGCCGGCGCGGAGTTCCTTGACGACCCGCTCCATCATGGCCGCGGCTTCGCGCTCGCCGGTCACGCCGACGAACAACTGCCGCAGCACCGCGATCCGCTTCCCCTTCAACGACGCCGCGTCGAGGCCCGCCGCGAACGACGCGCCGGTATGCGCCGCCGCCGCCTCCGTAGCCGGGTCTTCGGGGTCGGCGCCGGTCACCTGATCGAGGACCAGCGCCACCTCACGCACCGACTTCGCCATCGGCCCGACGGCGTCGTTGAACGTGTTGAGCGGCATGACGCCGGCGCGGCTGGTCAATCCGCGCGTGGTCCGGATCGTCGCCAGCGACGCGAACGCCGCCGGATTCGACAGCGAGTTGCAGGTGTCGGTCCCGAACCCCAGCGTCACCAGGCTCCGCGACACGGCGACGGCGCTGCCGCCGCTCGATCCTGCCGTGCTGAGCGAGGGATCGTAGGCGTTGCCGATCGTGCCGCCCACGCTGCTGATGCCGAAATCGCCGAACGGGAACTCGTCGAGATTGGTCTTGCCGAGGATCACCGCGCCGGCGCGGCGCATGCCCGCCGCGACCCGCGAATCGAGCCGCGGCCGGTGCTCGACGAGCGCGAGCGCGCCGCCGGTGGTCGGCAGGCCGAGGACGTCGATGTTGTCCTTGAACGCGACCGGCACGCCGTGCAGCGGGCTGCGCACCTTCCCGGCCGCCCGCTCGGCGTCGAGCGTCCGCGCCTCGTGGACGACGCGCGGGTTCAGCGCCAGCATCGATCGCAGCCGCGGCCCGTGTCGATCGTAGGCCGCCAGGCGCACCAGATACTCGCGCACCAGATCCTCGGCGGTCGTGTCGCCGCGCGTCATCGCCGCCTGCAACTCGGCGGCAGTCTTCTCGACCACCGTGAACGGGACGGGCGCCGGAGCGATGCGCGGCCAGTTGATCAGCCTGCTGCGCTGCCGCGGCGTCAGCCCTCGAACATCCGGCTCGGCGAGCAGGCGGCGTGCCGTCTGCGTGACCGCGGCGATCTGCGAGCCGGCGGCCGGGATCTGCGGCGACGGCCCGCCGTACGGCGCCGCGTTCTTCGGCGCGACCAGCGCGTCCTTCAGCGCGATCGGGAACCCGCCGCGCGGGTCGTACACCTCGCTCAGCCCTTTCACCACGAACGTCATCAGCGAGGCGGATTCCCCCGGCCGCAGCGTGAGCGCGAAGACGTAGCCGATGTGCGCGGGGTCGTAGCCGGGCCACGCGTTCGTGAACGGATCCGCATACATGTCCCCTGCGCGGGCCAGCGTGCCCGCGGCGCGCGACCCGAGCACGTGCGCCGACGGGCCGTGCCCGGACGGCCCGCGCGCCGGGTCGGCGGCGCCGGTCGCGTTCTGCATGACGGTGACGAAGCCGTCCGACGCATCGATGGTGCGATCGCCGCTGCCCGTCGTGACGATGGCGACGCGGCCGCCGTCTTCGTAGGCGCCCGCCGCGCCGCCCCACGCGACGCGCACGACTCTGGTCTCGGCGGTCATGTTCGTGAACGTGTCGACGTAGCGCAGGTAATTGGTGTCCCGCGGCGCGAAGATGCCGCGGTCGATCGCGACGCCGGCCACGAATGCGGGCGTGATGGAATCGAAGCGCTCGGCGCCGTCGTGCGCGAGACCGAAGCCGCTGAGGTAGACGTTGTGCGCCAGCGACGCGCCCGCGGCAGTGCGCACCGCGAGCTTCAGGTAGCCGAAGCCGTTGAAGGGATTCGCGCCGCCGCCGGTCGCAATCCCGCCGCTGTCCTGCGCCCACGGCGACGTGTCCTGGATGTCCCAGAACTGTCCGTCGGCGGAGGGGAGCCGGGTCGTGGCGCGAGACAGCACGACCGCGGCCACGACGAATGCGGCGGTGAGGAAAGCGCGCTTCATGGCGCTCATCGTATGCCACGGATGCACCGATGGCACGGATGACACCGTTTGGCCGATGATGGAGCCGAACGTGGGCACACTCCTCGAATGCGTCGTCGAGACGACGGAGGCGGCGGTGGCGGCGGAGCGGAGCGGCGCCAACCGGCTGGAGCTGTGTGTCGATCTCGGCGCCGGCGGGGTCACGCCTCCGCTCGACCTCGTCGCCGCGGTTGCCGCGCGCGTGTCGATCCCGGTGTTCGTCATGATCCGCCCGCGCGCCGGGGATTTCGTCTACAGCGACCGCGAGGTCGCCGGCATGCTGCGTGACGCCGCGTCGGCCGGCGCCCGGGGCGCGCAAGGGATCGTGACCGGTCTTCTGCACGCGGACCATCGTGTCGACGTCGCGCGCACACGGCGCGTCGTCGAAGCCGCCGCCGGCCTGCCGGTGACGTTTCACCGGGCGTTCGACGAGGTGCGCGATCAGCGTGCGGCGGTCGAGGATCTCGTCAGCAGCGGCGTGCGGCGGGTGCTGACGTCGGGCGGCGCGCAGACGGCGCTCGAGGGGATGGAGCGGCTCGCGGTGCTGGTGCGCCTGTCGGCCGATCGGGTCACGGTTCTGGCCGGCGGCGGCGTTCGCGCTCACAACGTTCGCGCAATCGTCGCGGGCACCGGCGTCAAGGAGGTTCACGCGCGCTTCGAGGACGAAGCGGCCGCGCGCGCGCTCGCCCGTTTGCTATAGTCCGGGCGCGAGGCCTCGCGAAGCATGGACAACACGGCATCGCGCGGCCGGCTCCGCCGCGTCGCGCACAACCTGAAGCAGGGGCTCGCGCTCGCCTGGGCGGCTTCTCCGGAATCGCTCGTCCGCTTCTCGCTGCTCGGCATGGTCAGCGCGGCGATGCCGCCGATTTCCATCTATCTCGGCGCCACGCTCGTGAACCGGATCGCGAGCGCCCGGCTGCACGCGATCCCGTTCGAGGATCTCGTGCCGGTGCTGATCGGCCTCTGGATGGTGACGGCGGTGCAGCGGGGAATCGGCGCCTACATGGGCTACGGGCGCAACCTGTTCGTCCGCCGCGTCGAGCTCGAAGCCGAGCGGCGCCTGCTGCGCAAGGCGTCGACGCTCGATCTCGGCCATTTCGATCATTCCGACTGGCACGATCGCCTCGCGCGCGCGAAGCGCGACGTCTCGTGGCGTCCCGGCGACCTCACCTGGTCGGTCCTCGGGCTCTCCGGCAACATCGTCACCATCGTGCTGATGGCGTCGCTGCTCGCCAGCCTGCATTACCTGCTGGTGATCCTCGCGCTGATGGCGGCGCTGCTCTCGCTGCTGCTCGAACGGCGAGTCACGTCGCGCCTCTACGAGTTCTTCTACAAGGAAACGCCGGACGAACGGGAGCGGGAGTATCTCGGCAACCTGCTGGTGCAGCCGCGCATGACCAAGGAAGTCCGCGCCTACGTGCTGGCCGAGTACCTGCTCGGCCGGCACGCGGCAATCTCGGAGCAGCTGTTCCGGCAGCGGCAGCAGATGTTCCGCTCCGCCACGCGGGTGTCGCTCCTCACCGGCCTGGTCAGCGGCACGACGCTGGCGCTGGCGTACGTGTTCGTGGCGATTCGCGGCGCCGCCGGCCAGATCGATCCCGGCGGCGTGGTCCTCGTGATCGGCGCGTTCACGTCGGTCGCCGGCACGCTGGGGAACATCTCGAGCACGTTCGTCGCCGTCGATCAGCACACGACGTTTCTCGACGATTACTTCTCCTTCCTGGCGATCCCGCCGCTGGTGCCGGCGCCGGCGCCGGCGGCGCTGCCTGCCGGCTGGCGCGCCGACTCGATCGAGTTCGACGGCGTGACGTTCACCTACCCGGGCGGGACGGAGCCGGCGGTGTCAGGGCTCGACCTGCGGGTCGCGCCAGGGGAGCTGGTCGCCCTGGTCGGCGAGAACGGCGCCGGCAAGAGCACGCTGGTCAAGCTGCTGCTGCGCTTCTACGACCCGGATGCGGGCGTGGTGCGGATCGGCGGCGTCGACCTTCGTCAGATCCCGCCGGACGTGCTGCGGGGACGCATCGGCGTGCTCTTCCAGGATTACGCCAGCTACGAATTGTCGGTACGCGAGAACGTCGTCATGGGGCGCCCGGACCGTCCGGCCGACGACGACCGGGTGATGGAGGCGCTGCGCGACGCGCGCAGCGAGTGGCTGGTCGCGAAGATGGCGAAAGGGCTCGACGCGAAGGTGGGACGGCTCTTCGAGGGCGGCCACGATCTGTCCGGAGGGGAATGGCAGCGGCTGGCGCTCGCGCGGATCATGTATCGCGACGCGGACATCTGGATCCTCGACGAGCCGACGTCGTCGCTCGATCCGGAGGCGGAAGCGGCCATCTTTGCGGAGCTGAAGGCGAACCTGCGCGGACGGATGGGACTGGTGATCTCGCACCGCTTCTCGACGGTGCGGATCGCCGACCGGATCGCCGTCATCGCGGACGGCCGCGTGACGGAGATCGGGTCGCACGATCAGCTGCTCGAGGCCGGCGGCCGGTATGCGCGACTGTTCGAGATCCAGGCCGCCGGCTACCGGTGACGCGGAGCCGGACTAATTGGTCGCGCGCTTGCGGACGCCGTCGCGCAGATCCTTGGCGGCCTGCAGGTGCGCGTACGCCACCGGATAGGTGTCCGCCGCCCACTGGTTCAGCGACTGCGTGATCGGGTTGTCGCTCTTCTCGGCCGTCACTGCGGTGGCTTCGACCTTGGCGTCCTTGTCGGTGCGCGCGTTCTTCTCGGCCTTCGACGCGGGCTCGGCGGTGGTCCCGGCGGGCGTGCTGGTATGGCCGTCACGCCCTGCCTTCCACTTCGACAGCGTGTCCCGGTCGATCCGCGACTCGAGCTTGTCGACCAGGTCCTGGTGGCTGTCGACCATGCGGTCGGCGTACTCCTTGTCGAAGTCCAGGCCCTGCTTCTGGCTCAGCTTCTCGGCGGCGTCGCGGTGCTTGTCGTCGAGCTGCGCCGGCACGTCGATATTGTGCTGCGAGGCAAACGCCTTCAGCTTGTCGCCCGCCGATGTGTGATCGTCGACCATCATCTGGGCAAACTTCTTGACGTTGGCATCGGCGGCGCGCTGCAGCGCCGTGCGGCTCAGCTCGATCTCTGCCATGTTCATCGTCGCCACGTCGCGGACGAAGTCGCGGTCACCGGCGCTGACGCCGTTGTCGCGGCCTGCGGTGCCGGCGGTGCCCGGCGTGCCCGCGGTTCCGGCGGCGGAGTCGTTCGCGCGGTTGTCGTTACGGTTGCACCCGACGGCGAGCGTCGCCGCGAGCGCCAAAGCCATCACACCCATTCGTCGCATCTGCCTAACCTCCGCTGAATTCCTGAGAACTGATGTCCACACGCGCGATTGGTTGCAAACGCGCTGACCTCAGCGGGGTCGGGCCGGGACGGGGACACTCGCTTCGCTCGCTGTCGGGCCGGGTGGAAGGGGGGTCGCTTCGCTCCGTGTCGGGCAGGGTGGAAGGGGCTTCGCTGCGCTCGCTGTCGGGCAGGGACGGGGACACTCGCTTCGCTCGCCGTCGGGCCGGGACAGGGACACTCGCTTCGCTCGCTGTCGGGCAGGGACGGGGACACTCGCTGCGCTCGCTGTCGGGCAGGGTGGAAGGGGCGCTCGCTGCGCTCGCCGTCGGGCCGGGTGGAAGGAGGGTCGCTTCGCTCCCTGTCGGGCAGGGACGGGACACTCGCTTCGCTCGCGGTCGGGCAGGGTGGAAGGGGCGCTCGCTGCGCTCGCCGTCGGGCAGCGTGGAAGGCGGGTCGCTGCGCTCCCTGTCGGGCAGCGACACTCGCTTCGCCTCCCTGTCAGGCCGGGTGGAAGACGGCCTGCTCCGCTCGCCTTGGGTGGGGTCAGTTACTGGAAGGCGCGGCGCAGCAGTGCGATCGCCGGCGGGCCCTGTGCGGCGAGATCGGTCGTTCGTCCTTCGACGCTGATCCGCTTGTCGTAGCCGATCTTCTTCAGATTGGCGAAGAACGGCGCGTAGTCGTACTCCTCCCAGGTTGCGGGAAACACGCGGTCCTTCGGATTGGCGACGTGCAGGTGGCGCAGGCGATCCTTCGCCCGCAGGACGATCGCCGGGTCTTCCTGTTCGCTCGCGAGGTGGTAGAAGTCGATCATCAACTGGAAGTTCGGGTGGTTGATCGCCTCGACCAGCGCCAGTCCCTCGCCGGCCGTGTTGATGATGTTCGTTTCCTGCTTCCGCAGCGGCTCGATGGTGATCGTGATGCCGTTGGCGCGTCCTTCTTCCGCGGCGCGCCGGCCGAAATCGACGAGCTGCTTGAAGGCTTCCTCCCTGGAAAACCCGTCGGGCACGCGGCGCGCGCCGCCGCTGCCGAACACCACGACCTGAGTGCCGAGCCTCGCGAGCCGCGTCAGCGCCTTGCGCACGTGCGCGTTCTGTTGCTCGACATTGATCTCCGGGCCGGTCAGCTTGATCGCTGCGGGCACGAACAGGTTTGCGGCCGGCGTCGGAATCCCGATCGTCTTGATCTTCGCCGCCGCGGCGTCGAAATCCGCGTCCGAGAGATTGGCGATCTCGGTCGCCGAGACCTCCACGTAGTCGAACCCGGCGGCCTTGGCCGCCTCGAGGTTCGCCAGCCCTGTGCAATAGCCGACCGCGACTTTTCCCCCGGACGTCTGCGCCCCCGCGAGCGATAAGCCGACGGCCACCAGCACCAACGTCGCCGCAGTTCTCTTCATCACGCCGCGATTATATGCCCGGCGGGTGCCTCGCTTCGGGACGGTCGCGCCGGACCCGGCACCGCGTCGTTGGAAGGGTGACGAGCGCCGCTCCGGTGGGACGGCACGCGCTATGCCACGCGGCCGGCATGCAGCCAAAAATCACCCGGTACGAAGATCTCATCGCGTGGCAGTTTGCGGACGAATTGGCCGATCTCGTGGACGACCTGACGTCGACTGGCGGTGCTGCGCGCAACGAGAGTTTCCGCGAGCAGATCCTCAAATCGTCGGCCAAGGCGCCCGCACAGATCGCCGAAGGCTTCCTGCGATTCAAACCCAGAGAATCGGCGAATTACTACCGAATCGCACGCGCGTCGCTCGGGGAAACGACGAACCACCTGCGCCGCGGGTTTCACCGAAAGTACTGGACCGAAGCAGAGTTCACGAGGGCATGCAAACTCGCGGACTCAGCGATGAAGCTGACCGGCGGTCTTCTCGCGGCGAAGCTCGCCCAGATCCGACGGGAAGAGGCGGAGAAACAAGCGAAGCGACGAGCCTCCGGAACCGTTGCCGCCCGCCGCCCGCGCAACGCCGGTTTCCAGTCGCCGGACGAGTGAGTTCACCCAGCTCCTCGCGCGATAAAGGAGCGAAGCGACTCGTCGCTGTCCCTGCCCGACAGCGAGCGCAGCGAGGCCGCTTCCACTCTGCCCGACGCCGAGCGCCGCGAGGCCCCTTCCACGCTGCCCGACAGGGAGCGAAGCGACTGACCCTGTCTCTGCCCGACAGCGAGCGCAGCGAGTCCCCTTCCACGCTGCCCGACAGCGAGCGAAGCGAGTCCCCTGCGGCTAAGATACCGCATGCGTTTCGCCGCCGCCGCAATCGCGCTCTGGGCCGCACCGGTCGTGGCGTCGTGAGCGTCAATTCTCCCAGGCAGGTGCTCTTCGCGAGCCTGATCGGTACCGCGATCGAGTTCTTCGACTTCTACATCTATGCCACCGCCGCGGTGCTCGTCTTTCCGCGGTTGTTCTTTCCGGCGTCCGATCCGGCGTCGGCGACCCTGGCCTCGCTCGCCACCTTCGCGATCGCGTTCCTGGCGCGGCCGATCGGGTCGGCGCTGTTCGGGCATTTCGGCGATCGCGTCGGGCGCAAGACCACGCTGGTGGCGGCGCTGCTGACCATGGGCATCTCGACGGTGTTGATCGGCCTGCTGCCGACGTATCAGACGATCGGCATCGCGGCCCCGCTGCTGCTCGCGCTGTGCCGCTTCGGGCAGGGGCTCGGCCTCGGCGGCGAGTGGGGGGGCGCGGTCCTGCTCGCGATCGAGAACGCGCCGCCCGGCCGGCGCGCCTGGTACGGCATGTTCCCGCAGCTCGGCGCGCCGGTCGGATTCATCTGCTCGGCGGGCATCTTCCTGCTGTTGTCGAACCAGCTCACCGACGCGCAGTTCTTCGGCTACGGCTGGCGCATCCCGTTTCTCGCCAGCGCCGCGCTCGTCATCGTCGGCCTCTACGTCCGGCTGACCATTCACGAGACGCCGGTCTTCCGCGACGCGCTGGAACGCCGCGGCCGCGTGAAGCTGCCGATGGTGGAAGTATTCCGGCGCCACCCGCGGCAGCTGGTGCTCGGGGTCCTGATCTCGCTCGCGACGTTCGTGCTGTTCTATCTGATGACCGTGTTCGCGCTGTCGTGGGGGACGTCGGCGCTCGGCTACAACCGGCAGCAGTTCCTGTTGATTCAGCTCTTCGGGATTCTGTTCTTCGCGGTCACGATTCCGCTCTCGGCGACGCTCGCCGATTCGCACGGCCGGCGGCGGACGCTGATCCTCACCACCATCGCCATCGGCCTGTTCGGGTTCGTGTTCGCGCCGTTGTTGAGCGCCGGCACCGCCGGCGCGATGTTCACCATGGCGGCCGGGCTCACGCTGATGGGATTCACCTACGGCCCGCTCGGCACCGCGCTGTCGGAGCTGTTTCCGACCGCCGTCCGCTATACCGGCAGCTCGCTGACCTTCAATCTCGCCGGCATCTTCGGCGCGTCGCTCGCGCCGTATGCGGCGACCTGGCTCGCCCAGCGGTACGGTCTGCAGTACGTCGGCTACTACCTCGCGCTCGCGGCGGCGCTCACGCTGGCCGGTCTCCTCGCGAGCCGCGAGACGAAGGATGACAGCCTGTAGACGGTCACCGATCCCACCGCAGGCTGGCGATGCGCGGGTCGCGCGCGAACGCCGCTCGATCGAACGCCAGGCGCCGCTCGGGATGCGCGCACAGGGCGCGGACGCCGCGGCCGTCGAGATGCAGGCGCCAGGTCTGCCGATCCAGCGGCGCGGTGCCGCTGAACGCGGCGCAGGTGAGGAGCGCGATGTTCACCCCGCCGGGATCCCGCGCCGACGCGTAGCGGATCACCTCCGCGCCGCCCGCCCGGGCGGCGTCCGCCAGCGCCTGGCACGCGCTGTAGTCCGTGGGGTCCGTCCATCGCGCGCGCTCGCGATCGAAGGGCTCGGCGATCAGATCCAGACCGCGCGTGGTGCGAAACCGCACCTGGAACGCCGTGTGCTCGACGGCATTGCCCGGCCACGGCGTCGCCGGCGAATCGGCGAAGAAGAGCAGCCGCGCGAACGCCATCTCCGCGATCGCCGTCGTCACCGCCTGGGACGCGTAGAACACCCCCGGCGTCAGGCCGGCGCGGCGGAACCGCGACCCGCGCGGATAGAGCGCGCCGTAGCGGAAGGGCGTGAACAGGAGGTAGTGGAGGTGGCGGCAGTCCTCGGGGACGGCCGGCTTGCTCTCTTCGAGCAGCTCCTCCAGCCGCGCCTGCTCGGCCAGCGTGTCGACGATCTTCATCGTCGAGACCACGTGCTGGGCTTCGACCACGCGCCAGCAGCGGCCGGCGAGGCGCCGCGCTTCAGCCGAGAGCGCGGTGGGCGTCCAGGTAGCCAACGACGTCGATGAGCCCGGCGAGCGACTCGATGCGCGCGGCGGGGACGCCGCCGAGCGCGAGGTTCTCATTGCGCAGCCAGGCGCGTCCGACCTGCTCGTCGCCGCCCGCCAGCGCATCGAGCGCGCGGAACATCCGCAGGAAGAGCAGGGCGAGCTCGAACGCCTTGTCGCCGCGTTTCAAGAGATAGGCGCCGCCCCCCATCCGCGACACGGTCGCCTCGGACACGCCCAGGACGCGGGCGAGCGAACGATTGGAGAGCCCCAGGCGCGAGGCGGCGCGGACGACCGCCGTGGTGACGAGCGCGGCGTCGGCGAGCGGGTCGGGCCGGGGCCTGGGACGGGGCATGCGCGTGCTTTCCATAGAAATAATGGCATACGTTTCATTCCAAGGCAAGCCGAAGGCCCGCCCGTCCCGCCCGGGAGAGAATGTGCCCATGCCGCTGTTCGACTTCCGGTGCCGCGCCTGCGGCGAGGTCTTCGAGGCGCTCGTGCGCGAGCCCGCACGACCCCTCTGCCCCGCCTGCGGCGCGAGCGATCTCGAGCGCCTCCTCTCGGGGTTCTCCTTCTCGGTGCGTTCCGGCGGACTCAGCCCGGCCGCGCGCCGCGCCGTCGAGAAGCAGCAGAACGCGCAGCGGCGGGACCAGGCCGCCTTTCAGCAGGAGGTCGAAAAGAAACACCTGGACGATTGACGCGGACCGCAGTCCCGCGCGCGCGTCATCCTGTGACTCCGCCCTCCCCATGGACACGCTCGTTCAGGACATCCGCTCCGCGGTCTGCACCGTCGTCAGGCCAGACTATTCCGCGCGATGGGCATCCGCTCGCGCGCACGGGATTTCCGCTGCGGCGACCTTGCCGCGGTCGCCTTCGCGGTCGCGCTCGCCACGCTGGCGGCCTGCTATGTACCGGTGCGGCGCGCCGTCCGCGTCGATCCGATGGTAGCGCTGCGCGCCGAATGAACCGATAATGCGGGGCATGAAAGTGACCTTCACCAGCCTGTTGGCGGGCGCCGGCGCCTGCGTCCTCTCCGTATCGGTTCAGGGGGCCGCGGGCATCCTGATCGTCGAGAAGACCACGTCGAGCGGCACGCCGTCGACGAACCAGATCCAGATCGAGAGCAACCGCATGCGGGCCGAGGCCACCGGGCCGCGCGGCGAGAAGCAGGTCGTCATCTTCGACGGCACGCGGCAGGTGCTGATCATGATCGACGACCAGAACAAGAGCTACACCGAGCTGACGAAGGCGGACGCCGACCAGCTCGGCGCGCAGATGTCCCAGGCCATGTCGCAGATCCAGAAGCAGCTCGAGAGCCTGCCGCCGGAGCAGCGCGCCCAGATCGAGTCGATGATGAAAGGACGGATGGGCGGCGCGGGCGGCGCCGCGCCGAAGACGGTCTACAAGCGGACCGGCACGGACACGGTCGGCAAGTGGAGCTGCACGAAGTACGAGGGCTACGACGGGGAGACCAGGACGTCCGAGGTCTGCACCGTCGAGCCGAAGACGCTCGGTTTGACCGAAGCGGACTTCGCGGTGACGAAGCAGTTCATCGACTTCTTCAAGCGCGTCGTGCCCGCCATGGCCAGCCAGGCCTTCGCGATCGGCACCGTCGAGCAGCAGGGGTTCGCGGGAATTCCGGTCCGGCGCACGGCGACGGTGCTCGGGCGGCAGATCACGACGGAGATCAGCGACGTGAGCCGGCAGACGTTCCCCGACTCCATCTATGCGGTGCCCGCCGGGTATCAGAAGCGGCCGTTCGGCGGACCCGCCGGCCGCGGGCGGTAGCCCGATCACCGCATGGCTGATTCGCATCCCGACTGGTCCGCCATCGAGCGGATGCCCGAGTTCCGCGCCCTGGTCCGCGCCAAGCGCGCGTTCCTGCTGCCCGCGAGCATCTTCTTCGTCGTCTATTACTTCGCGCTGCCGGCGCTGGTCGGCTACTGGCCAGACGTGATGAGCACCCCCGTGGCGGGCCGCATCAACCTGGCGTACCTGTTCGCCCTCTCGCAGTTCGTGATGGCCTGGGCGCTGATGGCCGCGTACGTGCGGCGCGCCCGCCGTTTCGATCGCATGGCCGAAGAGCTGCTGCACCGGATCGGCGGGTCGCGGCGATGACGACCTCGCTCGCGATGTTCCTCCTCTTCGTCGTGATCACGCTCGGCATCACCTACTGGGCGTCGCGGCGGACCGGCACGACGACGGAGTTCTACAGCGCCGGACGCCGGATCACCGGCTTTCAGAACGGCTGGGCGGTGGCGGGAGACTACATGTCCGCCGCGTCCTTCCTCGGCATCGCCGGGCTGATCGCCTTCTACGGCTACGACGGCTTCATGTATTCGGTGGGATGGCTGGTCGCCTACCTGACCGTGCTGCTGCTCGTCGCCGAGCCGCTGCGCAACACCGGCCGCTTCACCATGGCCGACGTGCTCGCCTTCCGGCTGCGCCGTCCGATCGTCCGTGTCGTGGCCGCGACCTCGACGCTCACCGTGAGTCTGTTCTACATGATCGCGCAGATGGTCGGCGCCGGCTCGCTGGTCAGCCTGCTGGTGCCCGGCATCGGCTTCAACACGGCCATCGTCGGCGTCGGCATCCTCATGCTGGTCTACGTCGTGTTCGGCGGCATGCTGGCGACGACGTGGGTGCAGATCGTGAAGGCGGTGCTGCTGATGACCGGCACCATTCTGCTCTCCCTGCTCGTGCTCGCGCGCTACGACTTCTCGATCCTGGCCTTCTTCGACGCGATCGCCTCGATCACCGGCAGCTTCTGCAGCGAGGGAGGCATCGTCAACGGCGCGTGCGCCGACGGCAGCGCGCCGATCGTGCGCGACTTCACGCAGCCGGGGCTGTATTACCACGGCCGGTGGGGGGCGCTGTCGCTGATGTCGCTGGGGGTCGCGCTGATCTTCGGCACCGCCGGGCTGCCGCACATTCTGGTGCGGTTCTACACGGTGCCGTCGGCGCAGGCGGCGCGGACGTCCGTCGTCTGGGCGATGATCCTGATCGGTTCGTTCTACGTCATGACGACCTTCCTCGGGTTCGGCGCGGCGACGCTGGTGGGGAAGGGGAACATCGGGCTGATGAGCGGCGGACGGATCGTCGCCAACCAGAACCTCGCCGCGCCGCTGCTGGCGCGCGAAATCGGCGGGGACGTGTTCCTGTCGTTCGTCGCGGCGATTGCCTTCGCGACGATCCTCGCCGTGGTGGCGGGGCTGACGATCGCGGCGAGCTCGGCGTTCGCCCACGACATCTGGTTCACCGTGGTCAAGAAGGGGCGCGAGGACGAGCGCGAACAGGTGCTGGTGGCGCGGGTGACGGCGGCGGTCATCGGCCTGCTGGCGATCGTGCTCGCGATCGCGCTGCGATCGTTGAACGTCGCGTTCCTCGTGGGCCTGGCCTTCGCCGTCGCGGCGAGCGCGAACGTGCCGGCGATTCTGCTGACGCTGTACTGGCGCCGCTTCAACACCACGGGCATGATCGCCGGGATGGTGACCGGCCTGCTGTCGGCGGTGGTCCTCATCGTGCTCAGCCCTTCCGTCATGGGGGTCGACGCGGCCGGCGTGGCGGCGCGGCATCTCATCCAGCGGCCGCCGTTGTTTCCGCTCGACAACCCGGCCATCGTGTCGGTGCCGCTCGGGTTCCTGGCCGCCGTCGCGGGCACGTGGCTGGGCGCCGCCGACGAGGGCCGGGCCGCGTACAGCGAGCTGAACGTCCGGGCGAACACCGGACTGGGCGCCGTCTAGGCTGTGACGCCTATGAGGTATCCACGTACGAACCCGTAGGTCGATGAGCAATGCTCATATGCTAGGATGCCCGCATGCACCTGGAGATCCGGCACCTGCGCCTGGTCGCCGGCATCGCCGACGCCGGCAGCATGACCAAAGCGGCGGGGCAGCTGCATCTCACGCAGTCGGCGCTCAGCCACCAGTTGCGCGACATCGAAGGGCGCCTCGGCGCGCCGCTGTTCACCCGGCTGGGCCGGCGCATGGTGTTGACCGAGCCGGGGCGCCGCGTGCTCGAGGCGGCGCGGCGCGTCCTCGGCGAGGTGCAGCGCGCCGAAGACGACGTGCGGCGGCTCGCCGGGCACGGTGAAGGGACCATCCGCGTCTGCACCGAGTGCTACACCGGCTATCACTGGCTCGGGCCGATTCTCTCCGCCTTCCAGGCCAAGCACCCGCGCGTCACCATCAACGTCGCCGCCGAGGAGACCGGCGGGCCGGTCGAGGCGCTGCTCGAGGGGCGGATCGATCTCGCGATCCTGATCGATCCGGCGAGGGATCGGCGCCTTCGCCTGCGGCCGCTGTTCAACGACGAGATGGTGGCGATCGTCGCCAGGACGCATCCGCTGGCGCGGCGGCCGTGGGTGGCGCCGGAGGCGCTGGCCGCCGAGCACCTGCTGCTCTACTCGTCGGCGCGCGACGACAGCTTTGCCTTCCGCCGCATCCTCCAGCCCCGCGGGCTGGTGCCCGCGCGCGTGTCGTTCATCATGCTCACCGAGGCGATGATCGAGCTGGCGCGGGCCGGCGCCGGCGTCGGCATCCTGCCGCGCTGGTCGGCGCAGCGCGCCATCGCCAGCGGGGGGGTCGCCGGGCTGTCGATTACGCGGCGCGGGATGCGGCGGCAGTGGGCCGCGGCCACCCTCGCGGCGCACGCCGATCCGCCGTACCTCTCGGACTTCATCGATCTCGTCGCCGGGCGCGCGCTGCCGGCGCGGACGCGCGGCCGCGCCTCGGCATGAACGCCGCTCATCGATCGCAGGCCAACGATTCGTTGGATGTCACGCGCCGATGCGGGTAGCCTGACCATGTGAAGGTCATGAACACTCCGTTGGAAGCCGTGCGCCAGGCCCTGGCGCAGACCCCCCGCATCATCGAAGGACTGATCGCCGCGGCGCCGCCCGAGGCGCTGACGTGGCGCGACGCCCCCGGCTCGTGGCACGTCGTCGAAGTCCTGTGCCACGTCGCCGACGGCGAGATCACCGACTGGATGCCGCGCCTCGAGCGGATCCTGTCGGATGGCGGCCGCTTCATGCCGTTCGACCGCGAGGGGGGATTCACCCGCTATCGCGGCTGGACCGCCGAGGCGCTGGTCGGCGAGTTCGGCCAGCTCCGCCGCGCCAACCTGGAGCGGCTCGACTCGTTCCGCCTGTCGGCCGATCATCTGCGCCTGACCGGCATTCATCCCGAGTTCGGGCATGTGACGCTCGAGCAGCTCCTCGCCTGCTGGGCCACGCACGACCTGGCGCACATCGCGCAGATCTCGCGCCTGCTGACCCGTTCGTTCGGGCGTCAGGTGGGCCCGTGGCGGAAGTATTTCAGCCTGCTGCAGGAGGCACACGCATGATCGTCGAGACCTTCGAGCAATACACGGCGCGGCTGCTGGCGCTCTCGGCCGGCGCCGATCCCGTCGAGGTGCTGGCGTCGACCCCGGCGACGATCGCGAGGTCGATCCATGGCCGGAGCGCCGCGGCGCTCCAGCGATCGCCCGGGCCGGGGCGATGGTCGGCCGCGCAGATCGTGGCGCATCTCGCCGACGCCGAGATCGTGTTCGCCTATCGCCTCCGCATGATCCTCGCGGCGCCCGGCACCGCGATCCAGGCCTACGACCAGGACGCGTGGTCGCGCGTGCAGCGCGCGGAATCGAGCGACGCGCAGCAGTCGCTGGCGCTGTTCGCGGCGATCCGCGAATCGACGGTGCGGCTGGTGCGCGGGCTCGGTGCCGAGGAGCTCGATCGCTACGGCATCCACGCGGAGCGCGGGCGCGAGAGCGTGCGGCATCTGCTCGCGCTCTATGCCGGCCACGATCGCAACCACCTGGCGCAGATCGAGCGGCTGCTCACCTAGGCGGCGCGGGCGTCCCCACGATCCCCGGGTAGCACACCGAGAGGCGGTGCATCTCGAGCGCAACGGTACCGGCGCTGATGGAGGGGTCTGCCTCGAAGAGCGTGCGCGCGTCGGCGTCGCCCGCCGCCGACACGACGATCAGCCCGACGCCGGCGTAGCGCGCTCCCATGACGAGGCGGCCGCTGGCGCGCAGGCAAGGAGCCGGAGGATGGTCATGATGCAACACCTGACGATAGCGCTCCGCATGCTCGCCAAGCGCCCCGGACTCGCCGCGGGGCGCCTCTTCACGGTGACGATCGTCGTGACGGCTGTCAGCGCCGTCTTCACCGTCGCCAACGTCACGTTCCTGAGGCCGCTGCCGTTTCCGCACGCCGATCGTTTGCTGCGGCTCTACCTGCAGTCGCCGGGACGGCCGGAGTTCAAGGACGCGAACCCGCTGACGCCGCTGCAGCTCGAACGGTACCGCGAGCGGGTCCGCTCCCTGGAGCGGATCGAAGGGATCTGGTCGGGTGAGCGCGCGCTCACCGGCGAGGGCGAGGGCGAGGCCGAGGCCGTGCCGGCCGGACGCGTGACCGCGGGATTCTTCACGCTGTTCGGCGGCGAGATCGAGGCGGGCCGCGTGTTCACCGAGCAGGAAGCGGCGGCCGACGACAAGCTCGCCGTGCTCAGTCACGCGCTCTGGACGCGCCGCTACGGCGCCGACCGCCGCGTCATCGGCCGCAGCGTGATCATCGACGGGGACGCGCACGTCATCGTCGGGGTCATGCGCCGCGGCTTCGAGCCGGCATTCGTGCCGTCCCAGCTCTGGACGCCGCTGTCGACGCGCAATCCGATGGCGCGGACGGCGCTGACCTCGGTCGTGACCTACGGCCTGCTGCCCGCCGGCGGCACCGCCGCACGGGCCAGGGCGGAGATCGATCGTGTGTTCGCGGATCTCGTCGCCGAGAATCCGGCGCTGCTGAAAGGGTGGAGCGCGGGCGCCAGGGACATGCGCGAGGCGCAGTTCGGCGCCCAGGGCCCAGCGGTCGTGATGCTGCTCGTCGCCGTCGCCGCGCTCGGGCTCATTGCCGTCGCGAACCTGGCCAATCTGACGCTCGCGGACGTCTTGTACCGCCGGGCGGATTTCGCGGTGAAGGCGGCGCTGGGCGCGTCACGTCTCGACCTGGCCGCAGGCGAGATTGCCGAAGCGCTGATCCTGGCCGGCGCCGGCGGACTCGGCGGGCTGATCGCCGCGTCGTGGCTGGTGCCGGCGATGCTGGCGCTCGATCGCGCCAATCGCGTCGCCGCGGCGCAGGCAACGATCGACTGGCGGGTGGCGCTGTGCGGCTTCGCCGTGGCGGCAATCGTGATGCTGGCGGCGATCGCGGCGCCGGTCCTGCGCATCGCCGGACCGGGGATCGCGGCCGCCGTCGCCGCCGGTTCCCGCCGCGCCAGTGGCGGACCCGGCGCGCGCCGCATCCGCGCGATCCTGGTGACGGCGCAGACCGCGCTCGCGCTCGTGCTGCTGTCGAGCGGCGCGCAGGTCGTCGCGGCGCTGCATCGCGCCTCGCGGCTCGATCCCGGCTTCGATCCCTCCCACGTGATTGCCGGACAGCTGCGACTGTCGGCCAATCTGTTCCCGGAGGAGCGCGACCGCACCCGGTTCGTCGAACGCGTGCTCGAGCGGCTCCGCGCCGCGCCAGGCGTCGTCGAGGCGGGCACGACGCTGAACACCTTCACGGTGAACTTCTTCTTCACGACGCTGATCCGGATCGAGGATCGTCCATCGCCGGACGGCCAGCCGTACACGGTGCAGTACCGGCGGATCAGCCCCGGCTATCTCGAAGCGATGCGGATACCCATCGTGCGCGGCCGCGCCTTCGACGCGCGGGATCGCATCGACGCGCCGCTGGTCGCGATCGTCAGCCGCGGCTTCGCCCGGCGCTTCTGGGGCGACGAAGACCCGCTCGGCAAGCGCATCCAGCGCGGGAACAACAGCAAGGTCTCCGTCACCGTCGTCGGCGTCGCCGGAGACGTCCGCGACGTCGGCCTCAATCTCGACGCCGCTGACATCCTGTATACGCCGTACTTCCAAGGCAGCAACGCCGCCGCGCCGGTTGGCCTGGTCGTTCGCACCGCCGGCGACCCTCGCGGCGCCGTCGCGGACATCAAGCGGGCCATCTGGCAGGTGGATCCGAATCAGCCGCTGGCGGGCGTGGTCACGCTGAACGAGTTCCTGGCCGACTCGCTCGGCGCGCATCGCTTCCGCGCCATGGTGATCGCGGCGTGCGGCGCCGTGGGTCTGCTGCTTGCGACCATCGGCACCTACGGAGTGACCGCTCGATCCGTCGTCGAACGCACCCGGGAAGTCGGTATTCGGCTGGCGCTGGGTGGAAGCTCCGGGAACGTGTGGTGGACGATGGCCTGGGCGGGCGCGAGAGCGGTGGCCGCCGGGGCGATCGCCGGGATCGTCACCTCGATTGCCGCCGGCGCCGGACTCGCGGCCCTGCTGCCGGACGTGGGCGGCGGGATCTGGAAACCCGCGGCCGCGTGCGCGGCGGCGCTGCTCGTCGTGGGCGGCCTCGCCGCCGCCATCGCCGCGCGCGCCGCCGTCGGCGTCGATCCGCTGGTCGCGCTCAGGGAGCGCTGATCAGACGTCGCGATGGTGTCGGTCATCGTCTGGAGCGCGCACGCAGAGCGTCACGCCGGCGCCGTCGAACGGCGACCGCGCGGCTGCCTAGGCCGAGGGGAGGGTGAGCCGGGCGCGAAGCCCGCCGAGGGGTGACGTCTCCAGCGCGATGGCGCCGCCGTAGACGGCGGCGATCTCGCCGACGATCGCCAGGCCGAAGCCCGACCCCGGCGCCGCCTCGTCGGCGCGGACCCCGCGCTGCAGCACCGCGGCGCGCATCGCCGGCGCCAGCCCCGGACCGTCGTCGTCCACGACCAGCGCGACGTCGCCGCCGGCCGGTTCCGCCGAGAGCCGGATCCGGCCGCGCGCCCACTTGCACGCGTTGTCCAGCAGGTTGCCCAGCATCTCGTCGAGATCCTCGCGCGGGCAGCGGACCGCCAGTTCGGCGGGGACGTCGAGCGCGATCGCCAGGCCGCGGTCCGCGTGCAGCCGCCGCAAGGTGCGGGCGAGGCCTTCGGCCGACGGCCGGACCGGGCAATGCAGCCCGGGCGTCGCGCCGGAGGCCGCGGCGCGCGCGTGCGCGAGGTGATATTCGATCTGTCGCCGCATGCGCTCGACCTGCTCGCCGATCGCGGCGGCGAGCTCGGGCTGGCCGCGGCCCGCGGCGCGCTCCGCTTCCTGCGACAGCACCGCGAGCGGCGTCTTCAGTCCGTGCGCCAGATCGCCGGCCTTCGCGACGGCGCGGCTGACGGCCTGTTCCTGGTGCGCGAGCAGGCCGTTGAGATCCCGGACCAGGGGCTGCACCTCCGACGGATATTCGCCGAGCACCTGGCGCGCGCGGCCGCTCTGCACGTCCGCGAGCCGGCGCCGGATCTCGTTCAGCGGCTTCAGGCCGGCGCGGACCATCGCGAACCCGACCAGCATCGATCCGATCGCCAGCACGCCGAGCGAATGCGGATACGCGTGGACGACGGCGACGGACATGAAGACGCGGTGATTCAGCGTCAGGAGGACCGCCCACGCCGCCAGCAGCCCGAGCGTCCACAGACCGGCGCCGACGAGGATGGCCAGGCGAAGCGATCTCATGGCGCGCGATCGCAGTCCATCCGGTAGCCGAGACCGCGGACGGTCTCGATCGCGGCCGATCCGATCTTCCGCCGCAGCCGGGCGATGAAGACCTCGACGGTGTTCGAATCGCGGTCGGCCGCTTCGGCGTAGATGTGATCGCTCAGCTCCGCCTGCGAGACCACCCTGCCGCGATGGTGCATGAGATAGGAGAGGACGCGGAACTCGTGGCTGGTGAGGCGGACGGGGAGGCCGTGCACGGAGACCTTCGCACCGCGCGGGTCGAGCGCGACCGGGCCGCAGCGCAGCTCCGCCGCCACCTGTCCGCTCGACCGGCGGATCAGCGCGCGCAGCCGCGCCAGCACTTCCTCCATGCGGAACGGCTTGGCGACGTAGTCGTCGGCGCCGCCGTCGATGCCGTGCACCTTCTCGTGCCAGCTGCCGCGGGCGGTCAGGACGAGCACCGGCATTGCCAGGCCGGCATCGCGCCAGCGGCGAAGCAGCGTGAGCCCGTCGACCTTCGGCAGGCCGAGATCGAGCACCACGGCGTCGTAGCGCTCGGTCTGCGCGAGAAAGTCGGCGCGCGCGCCGTCCGACGCCCCGTCGACGGCGTAGCCGGCATCCGCGATCGCGTTTGCCAGCTGCTTTGCCAGCCGGGCTTCGTCTTCGACCACCAGAACGCGCACGATCGTTTATAGCCCACTCCAACCTGAACGGGGGCTGAACGGCGCGTTCACCCGCCGTTCAGCGGGGCATGAATATCCTCGCGCCATGAGTCTCAAGATGCTTGGCGTCCTGGCGGTCGTCGCCGCGGTCATCGTCGCCGCGTTGCTGTTCCTGCACGGCGATCAAGGCGGCGCGGTGCACGACTGGCTGCGATCGCTGCACGGATCGCGGTGATGGCGGCGCTGGTCCGGGATCTGCGCCACGCGGCGCGCGCCATCGCCCGCATGCCGGGCCTTGCCGCGGTCGTGATCGGATCGCTCGCCGTCGGCATTGCCGCCAACACGATCGTGTTCTCGTGGGTTCAGGCGGTCGTCTTCACGCCGATCCCAGGCGTGGCGATCGCGTCGCGGCTGCACCTGGTCGAGCCCCGTACCGAGGCCGGGCTGTACCCCGGCGCGTCCTGGCTGGAGTATCGCGATCTGCGCGAGCGGCTCCGTGTCTTCGACGAACTGATCGCCTTCCGCATGATTCCGCTCTACGTCGGCGAGCGCGGCCAGGTGGAGCGATCGACCGGGCTGCTCGTGTCCGACAACTACTTCGCCGGCCTCGGCCTGACGCCGGCGCTGGGCCGCTTCCTCCGCCGCGACGAAGTCGAGCGGCCGGGCGCCGCCCCGGTCGTGGTCATCTCGTACGACTACTGGCAGACGCGATTCGCCGGCGCCGGCGACGTGCCCGGCCGGCGGGTTCGTGTCAACGGCGTCGACCTCACGATCGTCGGCGTGGCGCCGCGCGGCTTCAAGGGCACGGTGATGCGGCTGATGTTCGACTTCTGGCTGCCGGCGACGCTGGCCCCGGCGGTACTCGGCGGCGCGCGCGATCTCGAGGATCGCGGCATCCGCGCCTACACCGTGACCGGGCCGCTGGCCGCGGGCGCCAACGCGGCGCGCGCGCAGAGCGAGGTCGACGCGGCGATGGCGCACCTCGCGCGGACCTATCCCGCCGCCAGCCGGAACGTCCAGGGTGAGGTGCTGCCGTACTGGCGGGCGCCGCGCGGGCCGCAGCGGATGCTCGGCACGTCGCTCGGGATCATGCAGGCGATCATGCTGCTCCTGCTGCTCGCCGTGTGCGGCAACACCGCCAACCTGGTGCTGGCGCGCGCCAGCGCGCGGCAGCGTGAGATGGGGATGCGGCTCGCCCTCGGCGCGGGGCGCTGGCGGATCGCCAGTCTGCTGCTGACCGAAAGCGTCCTGCTCGCGCTCGCCGGCGCCGCGGTCGGCGCGGTGATCGCCGCGTGGGGAACCGGACTCCTGAACGCCATGCCGCCGCTGCGCGTCCGCGGCATTCCGGTGTCGTTCGAGACCTCCGTCGACTGGGGCACGCTGGCGTTCGCGATCGGGCTGGGGGTCGCGTGCGGTCTGATCTTCGGGATGGCGCCGGCCGTCCAGCTGGCGCGTCTCGACGTGCAGCAGGCGCTTCGCGCCGCCGCCGCGACGCCGCGCCGCAGCTATCTGCGCCACACGCTGATGGCCGCGGAGGTGGCGCTTGCCGTCATGGTGCTCGTCGCCGCCGGCATTTTCCTGCGCAACTTCATGAACACCCGGCACGAGGATCCCGGCTTCACCCGCGCCGGCATCCTCCTCGCCGGATACGACCTGTCCGTCCGCCCGTCGACCGACACCACATCGCGCACGTTCGCCGCGACCCTCCTGGATCGCCTCAATGCGACCGCCGGGATCGAGAAAGCGGCAATCGCATCGGCGGTGCCGCTCGACATCCACGGACTGCCGATGCGTCTGTTCACTCTGGAGGGGCGTCCGCCCAACGCTGAAGACCCCGACGAAGCGCTGACCAACACCGTGACGCCCGGCTACTTCGCGGTGATGGGGCTCCCGATTCTCTCCGGGTCGGACTTCGTGAGCCTCCGCGACGACGCGGCGCCGCGCCAGGCGATCGTGAACGAGGCGTTCGTGCGGCGCTATGCGCCCGGCCGCGACCCGGTGGGGCTCCGACTCGACACCCGCGGGCGCCAGTACACGATCGCCGGCGTGGTGAAGAACTCGCTCTACAACTCGTTCGGCGAGCCGCCGACACCCATCATCTACCTGTCGTACCGCGATCGTCCGTCCGCGGCGGGGGAGATCCACCTCCGCACGCGTCCGGGGACGGAGACGGCGATCGCCATGACGCTGCGGTCGGTCGTCCGCGATCTGGATCCGGAACTGCCGGTCTTCGACGTGCGCACGCTCTCGGATCACATCGAAGCGAACCTGATCTTCCGCCGCATTCCGGCGCGCATGTTCGGCGTGCTCGCGCCGCTGCTCCTGCTGCTCGCGGCGATCGGCATCTACGCGGTGGTCGCCTACTCCGTCGCCCTGCGGACGATGGAGATCGGCGTCAGGCTGGCGCTGGGCGCGACCCCGGCGCGGGTCGTGGCGCAGTTCGTCGCCGAACACCTGGTCGTGGTGACTGCCGGCGCCCTCGTCGGTTGGGTCGCGGCGTTCGCGGTCGTCATCGCGGTCTTCGGCGCCGCGCCGGACGCGGTGGTGTTCGCAGCCGTTCCCGCCGCGCTGCTCGCCGTCGCCGCCGCCGCGGCGTGGTGGCCGGCGCGACGGGTGAGCCGCGTGAGTCCGCTGGTGGCGCTGCGGATTTAGTTCGGCCGAGCGCCGCTCGTGCTGCGTTACGGTTTCCAGGGCTGCGAATCGTCGAACCTCAGCTTCACCGCCGGACCGCCGGCCTTCACTGCCGTCGCCGGCCCCTTGGCGACCTTCCGGTAAAGCGCGGTTGGAATTCCCGCGGGAGGCGGACCGTTGCGTCCGTCGTACCCGCCCCTGGCGTCGTACGCCGCGAAGATGTAAACCGGCGTGGCAGGTACGTCCTTGAAGGTCAGCGTGTCGCCGTTCTTCGCCGTCGTCAGCGTGGCGATCGGACGGCTGCTGCTCGTGACGTTCGCGTCCGTGAACAGCCACGCGATCAGTTGGTGGCCCGCGTCGACCGTCCCCTTGCCCTTGTAGCTCAGGGTCACCGCGAGGTCGGTCGCCGCCGGTTTTGCCGCGGCCGGCTTGGCGGCAGCCGGCTTCGGCGGTGCAGGCCTGGCTGCGGCGGGCTGCAGCAGCATCAACGCGGTCGTCGCGACACACAACATTGTCATGAGTGCCTCCTGTGGCACTCCCTATTACGCGCGCGGCGCCGCGCGGTTCACTTGCAGAGCGCCATCCGACGCACGATCGTCGGCACGCAGGGACGACCGGAGCCATCGACGCGATGAAACAGTAGGGCGTCGCATTTTTCCAAGACGCGGCATTTCGGTCCGCGGTAGGCTGCGGCATGCTTTCACTGTCCCTGTTCATCGCCCTGGCCGCCGCGGCGCAGGCCGCCGCCGCGCCGCAACCCACCGTGAAGGATGTCGCCTGGATTGCCGGGTGCTGGGACGCCACGCGCAACGGGCGCCACGTCGCCGAGCACTGGATGCCGCCCGAGAGTGGGACGATGATGGGGGTGTCCCGGACCACGGCTGGGGAAAAGACGACGGAGTGGGAGTTCCTGATCATCCGCCAGGGTGCGCAGGGGCTCGAGTACGTGGCGAAACCGTCGCGTCAGCCCGAGGCGACCTTCACTGCGGCGCGCGCCACCGCGAGCGAGGTCGTCTTCGAGAACCCGGCGCACGACTTTCCCAAACGCATCATCTACAAGCGGGACGGCGATGCGCTGACGGCGTCGATCGAAGGGCCGATGAACGGACAGAACCGGCGCATCGACTTTCCCTACCGGAAGTCGTCGTGCGGCGGGAGTTAGGCTAGCGGCCGACGAACAGCTGGGTGAGATCGCCCGCGCCCTGCAGCCAGGCGGCAGGCGAGGTTTCCGCGAGCCGTCCGAAGTCGCGTGTCATGTGCGACTGGTCGTAGTAGCCGCACGCCTGCGCGATCTCGGCGAGCGGCCGCCCTTCGCCGATGCGCCGCAGTGCCGCCTGCAGGCGCACCAGCCGCGCGAACGATTTCGGCGGGAGGCCGACGTCGGTGAGGAACCGCCGTTCGAGCTGACGCAGGCTCAGGCCGGCGTCGGCCGCCACCCCGGTCAGCGCGGCCGTGCCGCCGCTGAGCGCGATCGCGCCGACGGCGGCGTCGATCTCCGCGGCCGGTCCGCCGCGAACGATCGACGCGAGCCACCCCTCCAGCACGCGCACCCGCGCGGCGTCGTCGGCGGCCAGCGCGAGCCGTTCGCGCAGCGTCGCCGTCGATCCGAAGATCGCCTCGAGGTCGACCGCCCGGTTGGTGATCTCCGCGGCGTGGCCGCGCAGCACCGACCTTGCCCCGGCGGGACGCAGCCGGATGGCGGCGACGCCGGCGGCCCCGCGATATCCGAGACACATCGGCGCCAGCATCTGGCCGACGATCAGCGACGCGGGCTGCCGCTCGACGCTGCCGTTCGGGTGATGCCGCTCGAAGCGGACGCCATAGTGGAGGACGATCTCCATCCGCCCGTCCGGGATGATCGGCTCGGGCCGCCCGGTGCCGTGATCCTCGAGAATCCAGTAGCAGTCGGCGATCCGCGCCAGGGCGGGGGACGGCGGGTACTGGGTGTAGCGCATCGCGGTCGAGTCTATGCGACGATCCGGCCGCCACGCTTCGGTGACGGCCGGAATCGCAGTCAACGCCGCTTCACCCCTGCGCTCAGAACGTGAACCGGAACCCGATCTGTCCGACCCGCTGCTCGGGCTGCTGGAAGTCGCCCGCGAAGCGCGTCGGCTGCATATAGGTCGGATTCGCCTGCCCGCCGACCAGACGCACCGTCTGCACGACGCCGGAGATGGCGCCTTCGATGTTCGCCGGGTTGATCGCGTTGAACAGATTGAACACCTCGCCGATCGCTTCCAGGTTGGCGCGGCCCGGGAGCCGGAAGGTGCGCGACACGCGCAGGTTCAGCTGCGAGAAGCGCGGTCCACGGCCGCAGTTGATGGTCTCGCATGCGCCGATGTCCTTCAGCTTCACGACGCCGTTGCCGTCGAAGCCGTCGAACGCCACGGCGCGCTCCGGCAGGTCGTTCAGCTCGCCGTCGAGATTGCGGTCCACGCCCTCGCCGAGGTAGACGGGCAGGGCGGAACGGAAGATGAAGATCGGCGCGACCCGGAAGCCGGCCGGCAGCTGCAGCGTCGCGCTCGCCGTGAGGCGATGGCGGGCGTCGGTGCGGCGGTTCGGCCCCAGCATCCGCGGATCGTCGAACGGGTTGGCGGCGTCCTGCAGGTAGCGCGTGTCCAGCTCGTCCCCGGCGGTGCCGATCGTGCTGCGGCCGCGCGAGAGTGTGTAGGAGCTGGTGAAGTCGACGCCGCGCGAGAGCCGGCGGCGCAGGCCGAGAATCAGCCCGTCGTATTCCGACCGGCCGCGGCTGATCGCGGCGCGCGCCGCCGACGAGTTCGGGTTGAAGCCGACGTCCGCGAAGCGGCGATCGCCGCCGTTGACGCGGGTGTTCAGCCGCGGCCGGACGTTGAGCTTCCGGCCGTCGATGTGGACGTAGTCGGCGCTGACCACCGTGCTCGCGGACAGCGCGTGCGTCCAGCCGATCGCCGTCTGCCGCGTTTCGGGCTGCTCCAGGCGAGGGTCGACCCACTGCCCGAACAGCGGCAGCGCGCCCGCTTCGTTCTGCGAGGCGAGATTCGACAGCGGCTGCCCGACCCGGTAGAAGCTGCCGTCCGGGTTGCGCAGCCCCGCCGTGTTGTTGGCGGTGAACACCGTCCCGAAGCGGGACCCGCTGGCGTCCGCGGCGGCGAACAGGACGTTGGAGTTGGTGTAGCCGAAGTCGGTGTAGATCCCCCAACCGGCGCGGACGATGTCCTTGGCGTTGCCGCGCACGTCCCACACCACGCCGGCCCGCGGCTGTACGTTGTCCATGTCGTCCCTGGCGCTCTTGCCGAAGTTCTCGTAGCCGATGACGCTGGCGAATCGTCCGGCGGCGCCGGACTGCTGCGCCAGCAGGTAATTCGGGTTCTGCGACTGATCGAACTGCAGCCCCTTGACGAAGTCATAGCGAACGCCGAGGTTCAGCGTGACGCGATCGCTCACCCGCCAATCGTCCTGGAAATACATCCCGTACTGTTTGAGCGGAATGTTGGCGGCCGAGTCGCCATCGTTGAGCGTCACGTTCGAGATCGGGCCGTTGACGTCGTTGTTCAGGTGGTTGTACTGAATCACGCCCTTGCCGGTGTTGAACGTGATGAACAGGCGCGGCTCGTTGACGAAGTTGACGCCGGCCTTGAAGTCGTGACCGAGTCCGCCCAGGCCGGCGGCGTGCCAGGAGAAGTCGTCGCGGAACTGGTACTTCTTCTGTGCCGTGCTCTGGGGCGAGTTGACGTTCTGGCCGGTGGTCACGCCGTTGGGGAACGACTCGTACGGCGTCTGGCTCCGCGCCGAGATGTGGTTCGAGAAATCGGCGTACTGGAAGACGAACTCGTTCAGCTTCGATCCGCGCAGCGACGCGTTGTGATTGACGTTGATCGAGTTGAACCGGTTGTCGCTGTCCCCCCAGTTGTCGGCGGTGGCGCGCGGCGTGGCGCCGTAGGGCTGCGCGTTCTGGTTGCGGCCGTAGCGCACCGACAGGTACTGCGTCGGCGTCAGGTTGGCGGTCGCCTTGCCCGTGAACAGGGTCTCGCGGTACGGCGTCGCGAACACCCCGTCCTTGTCGGGAAAGAGGCCCTGGCTGGACACCGCCTGCGTGGTGTCCTGGTTGGTGCGCTCGACGGCGGCGAAGAAGTGCGCGCGATCGCGCAGAATCGGTCCGCCGAGGCTGCCGCCGAACTGGTTCCGCCGGTAATCCTGCTTGGCGAGCGAGCCGCGGCGCTCCGTCTCCGTCTTCGCGTTCATCGCCTTGTCCCGGAAGAGCTCGAAGACGCTGCCGCGATAGTCGTTCGTCCCGCTCTTGGTGACGATGTTCATCACGCCGCCGTTGCTGCGGCCGTACTCCGCCTTGTAGCGCGAGGTCAGGAAGTTGAATTCCTGGATCGCCTCGAGCGGGAACAGCTGCAGCAGGCCGCCGACGGTGTCGTCGTTGTTGTCGCCGCCGTCGATCTGATAGTTCACGTTGCGGCCGTTGCCGCCGTTGATCTGCGGCGAGAACTGCGTGCTCTTGGTCGGGTCGCTATGGAAGCCGAGGCCGACGCCCGGGATGGTCACGGCCAGGTTGGCGAACTGCCGTCCGTTCAGCGGCAGGTTCTCGACCCGGCGGGTGTCGACCAGGCCGCCGACCGCGGACGACGTGGTGTCGACCAGCGGGCTCTCGGCCGTCACATTGACGGTCTCGGCGACCCGCGCGACGCGCAAATCGAAGTCGGCCGTGAGCGTCTCCGAGACGCTGACCTGCACGGTGCGCGACTGGGCCTGGAAGCCGCTGAGATCGATCGACAACGCGTAGCTGCCCACCGGCAGGCCGGTGATGCGATAGATCCCTTCGCTGTCGCTGAGCTCGCTGCGGCTCAACCCGGTACTCTCGTTCCTGGCCGTCACGGTCGCGCCGGGGACCGCGGCCTTCTGCTCGTCGAGCACGCGTCCGGTGATCGTGCCGGTCGTCTGCTGGGCGTCGGCGCTCGCGGCGAATCCAGCGAGGCAGAGCGCGGCAATCAGCAGCCGCCATGTTCGTGTGTGCATTGCGAAGCTCCTTTGATGGCGGCTGCGCTGAGCAAGCGACACACCAGTCCCACATCCGGAACGGGTTCGCACGGGCCGTGGGACGAACGGGGCCCACGCGCCGCGAGCGCGTGCTCCGCGATGGCGAGTGACGCGGGGTGTGACGAACGGCCGGAGATCGGGGGGCAGCCGCAGCCAGGCGATCCAATTCCACCGTGGATCGCATCCAGCAGACCGAATCGCCGCCGGTCGCGGCTGAGCCGCGTGCCGCTTGCCGATCCCCCGATCCCCGATCCCCGCGCAACCCGTGGCCGGTCGATATAGAATTTCTATATCGAACACCGAAACGTGCTGGCATCTCCGCCATGGGCAAACAGGCGGAGCTGATGAAGGGCACCCTCGACCTGCTGGTGCTGAAGACGCTCGAACTGGAGCCGCGTCACGGCGTCGGCGTCGCCGACCGCATCGAGCAGATCAGCGGCGGCACCTTCGTGGTCCGGCCGGGCTCGCTGTTCCCGGCGCTGCACCGGCTCGAGCAGGACGGGTTCATCAAAGGCGAATGGACGCAGACGCCGGAAGGGCGGCGCGCCAGGTACTACCGGCTCACCGCCGCCGGCCAGAAGCAGCTCGCCGCCGAGAAGAAGAACTGGGCCCGCGTCGTCTTCGCGATCGGGCAGATCCTCGAGGCCGACTGACGTGCGTCACCGATCGCGGCTGATCCACGCGTGGCGCAACCTGTTGCACAAGTCCGCGGTGGAACGGGAGCTGGACGACGAGCTGCGCGCCGCGGAGGAGACGCTCCGCGACCGCTACGCGTCGCAGGGCATGAGCGACGCCGACGCGCGGCGGGCGGCGCGCCTCGCGCTGGGCGGTGAGCCGGTCCAGGACGCGGTGCGCGACGTCCGCGCCGGCGTGCGCCTCGAGATGCTGCTCGGCGACCTCCGCTACGCGGTGCGGGCGCTGCGCAAGAGTCCCGCCTTCACCGCCGCCGCGGTGCTGTCGCTCGCCCTGGGCATCGGGGCCAACGCCGCGATCTTCACCTTCATCAACGCGCTGGCGCTCAGCCCGCTGCCGGTCCGGGACCCGTCGGCGCTCGTCGAGATCGCGCCGCGCGGCAGCGACCCGGCATTCCTGTCGTTCCCGATGCACCGGGATCTCGCGGCGCGGCAGCAGGCGCTGACCGGCATCGTCGCGACGGCGGGTGAGACGCCGGTTCGCGTGACGGTGCCGGCCGCCTCCGGCGGCGGCGCGGAGATCGACAACGTCCGGATCAGCTTCGTTACCGGCAACTACTTTTCGGTGCTCGGCCTCGCGCCCGCCGCCGGACGGCTGTTCCTCCCTGAAGACGATCGCGTTCCGGCCAGCGCCGAGCAAGCCGGCTCGATCGTCGTCCTCAGCGACGCCTTCTGGCAGCGGCAGTTCGCCCGTGATCCGTCCGTCATCGGCCGGACGATTCTGATCGGCCGCACCGCCGCGCGCGTGGTCGGCGTCACCCCGCCAGGGTTTGCCGGCGAGGTGCTCGGCAACGCGGCCGACGGTTGGGTCCCGCTCACCGCCTGGTCGTCGCTCGACGAGCTGGAGAACCGGCGCGGAACCTTCACCGCGTTCTTCGGCCGGCTGAAGTCGGGCATCGCTCCCGCGGAAGCGGCCGCGCAGCTGACCGTGCTCTTCAGGCAACTGCGCGTGGAGGAGGGCATCCAGAAGACGCCGGAGCAGGCGTCCATCGAGCTGCTGCCGGCTGCCGCCGGGCTCGATTTCTCGCTGCGGCGCACCTACATGAAGCCGCTGCTGATCGTGATGGGCATGGTGGCGCTGGTGCTGCTGATCGCCTGCGCCAACATCGCCAACCTGCTGCTGGCGCGGAGCGCGGCGCGCGCGGGGGAGATCGGCGTCCGGCTGGCGCTCGGCTGCAGCCGGGCGCGTCTGGTCGGGCAGCTGTTGATCGAGAGCCTGCTGCTCGCGTCGGCGGGCGCGGCGGCCGGGCTCCTGATCTCCCAGCTCGCAGCCCGGAGTCTGGCGCGGATGATCCTCGGCGGTCCGGTGGGGCTGAAGCTCCGGCTCGATCCCGATATCCGCGTGTTCGCGTTCCTCGCCGTGCTCGCCATCGCCACCGCGGTGATCTTCGGCCTCGTCCCCGCGCTGCGGGCGACGCGGCTCGACCTCGCGCCGGCGTTGAAAGGCGCCGGACGCGCGATACGGCAGCCGGCGCGGCAGCGGGCCGGCCGCGTGCTGGTCGCCGCGCAGGTGGCGCTGTCGCTGCTCCTCCTCGTCGGCGCGGGCCTGCTCGTGCGCAGCGTCCAGAAGCTCTACGCGCAGGATCTCGGGTTCTCGCCGCAGAACGTGATCGTGTTCAGCCTCGCCGGCAGTCCGTCGAACCGCCAGCCCGAGGCGATGGCCGCGGTCGAACGCGCCGCGCGCGAGCGCGTGCTCGCCATTCCGGGCGTTCAGTCGGCCAGCTTCTCCGGGATGCTGATCTTCAGCCCGTCGGATATCGGCGCGCCGTTCTCGATTCCCGGCGCCGGGGCGAGCGAGCGGCTGACGGCGCGCTACAACAGCGTCTCACCCGGTTATTTCGACACCCTCGGGATGACGATGCTCGAAGGGCGTGCGCTGCGCGACGAGGACAATCATGTCTCGGCAGCGGGAGCGGTCGTGGTCAACGAGAGCTTCGCGCGGCGTTTCTTCCCCGGCGGGGCCGTCGGACGCACGATCCGCTTCGGCGGCCAGCCCGGCCGGCCGCTGCAGATCGTCGGCATCGTCCGCGACGCGAAATACAACAGCCTGCGCACAGCCGCCAAGCCGCTCATGTTCGTGCCCTACGCCAAGATGACGCGGACGCTGCGGTCGCTCGAGGTCCGGTCGACGATGCCGATGGCGTCGCTTGCCGGGCCGGTGCGCGAGGCGCTGTCGAGCGTCAGCAAGGAGCTGATGATCCGCCAGGTTCTGCCCCTGACCGAGCAGGTCGACCACTCGCTCTCGGCGGAGCGGCTGCTGCTGCGGCTGTGCGCGATGTTCGCCGCGCTGGCGCTGCTGCTCGCGTGCATCGGACTCTACGGCGTGGTTGCGTATTCGGTGGCGCACCGCACGGCCGAGATCGGCGTCCGTGTGGCGCTGGGCGCGACGCCGTCGAGCGTGATGCGCGGGATCGTCCGCGAGACGCTGCTCCTGGCGGGGGCCGGCATTGCGCTGGGTATCCCCGCGGCGCTGGCGGCCGGGCGCCTGCTGACGAGCTTTCTCTACGGGATGACACCCCGGGATCCGGCCACCTTCGCCGTGTCGGCGGCGACGCTGCTGGCCGCGGCAGCGGTTGCGGCGGCGTTGCCGGCGCGGCGCGCTGCCAGCGTGGATCCGGCGGCGGCCCTGCGCAGCGGCTAGCGATCCTGCGATCCGCGGATCTGCCGCTCGATCTCTCTGTCGAGGTCGGTTACCGGATCTTTTTCCCGCCACTCGCGCACGACGCGCGCCATGCGCTCGAGGATTTCGCCGCGCGAGCCCTCGTCGAGCGTCGACGCGGCGGTGGCGAGGCCTCGCAGCCTCCCCTTCGGCTCGCACTCGGGCAGCGCCTCGACCAGGCTCCTGATGTCCGTCATACGCCGCACACCACCAAGCCTCGTGCCACCGGCGCGGCCCGTGTTCACCGCTGGCCAGCCCGCGCGGGCGCGACGCATGCGTGAAGGAAGTCCATACGGCCAACCCCACGGCGGCGTCGCCCGTCTAACCGGCCGTGCGCGACGACCTCAAGAGTGCCGCCCGGTCCCTGCTCGCATCGAGGGGGTTCACGCTGGTCGCTCTGTTCGTGCTGGCGCTGGGCATCGGCGCCGGCACGGCGATCTTCTCCGTGGTCGACGCTGTCGTCCTCCGCGGGCTGCCCTTCGACGAGCACGATCGGCTCGGGGTGATCTACGAGAACGACACCCGGCGGGCGGTCACTTTCGGGCTCGGGAACGTCACGCCGCAGACCTACCTGGACTGGCGCGAGCTCCAGCAGCCGTTCCAGCAGATTACCGCCGTCGCCGGGACCCAGTTCCGCTTGAAAACGGAAGGGGGGGAGCCCGCAGACGCGCGGGCGCAGCGCATCACGGCGGAGTTCTTCCCCGTGCTCCGGGTCGCGCCGCTTCTCGGCCGGGCGTTCAACGCGAGCGACGAGGTCGAGGGACGGCACCGCGTCGCCATTCTGACCTACGGCTTCTGGCAGCGGCGGTTCGGCGGCGCCGCGGACGTGGTGGGCAGGACGATCGAGCTCAGCGACAGCGCCTACGAGATCGTCGGCGTGATGCCCGCCACGTTCTCGTATCCGGTCGGCAGCGATCGTCCGGCGGACCTGCTGGTGCCGATGATGTTCAGCAAGGAGGATCGCACCAAGGGGGACAGCCACAACTACAACCACACCGTGATCGGCCGCCTGAAGGACGGCCTGTCATTGCAGCAGGCGACCGGGCAGATGTGGCGGCTCTCGGAGCAGCTCGATCAGAAGGACCCGAAGTGGACCCCCGGCCGCAGGGCGTACGTGCTGACGCTGCACGATCATCTCGTCGGCAAGGTCCGCGGCTGGATGCTGATGCTGCTGGGCGCGGTGGTGCTCGTGCTGCTGATCGCCTGCGCGAACGTCGCCAACCTGATGCTGGTGCGCGCCACCGGCCGGACGCGCGAGATGGGGATCCGCGCGGCGCTCGGCGCCAGCCCGTTCCGCATCGTCCGCGGACTGGTGATCGAAGGTCTGCTGCTCTCGTCAGCCGGGGCGCTGCTCGGGGTGCTGCTCGCCTGGGGCGGCGTCACAGTCCTGCGCGCCTGGCTGCCCGCCGGACTTCCGCGCGTCGCGTCGATCGGGATCGACTACCGCGTGCTCGCCGCGACGATTCTCGCGTCCGGCGTCACCGGCGTTCTGTTCGGCGTGGCCCCGGCGCTGCAGTCGGCGCGGCCGGACCTGGCCGGCTCGTTGAAGGACGGGGGCCGTTCCGCCACCGCGGGCGGAGCCGCGCAGCGGCTGCGCAGCATCCTCGTCGTCGCCGAGGTGGCGCTGGCGGTGATCCTGCTCGTCGGCGCCGGCCTGTTCACAGGGAGCTTCGTGCGCTTGATCCGCGTCGATCCCGGGTTCGACTACAGGAATGTGCTGGCGCTCAACATCGGGCTGAGCCGCCGGCCGGGAGAGACGTTCGCCGATTACGCGGTTCGCAGCGCGCCATACGTGCGTCAGGCGGTCGAGGCAGTCGGCCGCGTCCCGGGCGTGGAGATGGTCGGGACGGTGAGCGGCGGCCTGCCGCTCTCCGGCAGCTGGAGCCGGACGCGCATCACGCTGCCGGGACGCGGGCAGCTCAGCGGCGAAGGAGACGACATCGATCGGCGGACCGTGTCCGCGAACTACCTGCGGGTGCTCCGCATTCCGTTGCTGAAAGGACGCTACCTCTCGGACGACGACCGCGCCGGCAGCAGTCCCGTGGTGGTGATCAACCAGGCGGCGGCGCAGCGCTACTGGCCGGGCCAGGACGCGCTCGGGCAGCGGTTCACGATGAACAAGAAGGAGTGGACCGTCGTCGGCGTCGTCGGCAACATTCACCATCTCGGGCCGGAGATCGCGCCGCGGCAGGAGTGCTATCTGCCGGCGGCGCAGGAAGAGAGCTACGGCGCGACGCTGGCGATCCGCAGCGCGGGGGATCCGCTCGCCGTGCTGCCGGCGGTGAAGGCGGCGATCTGGTCGGTCAATCCGGAGCAGCGCCTTACCGGCGACACGGTGACGCTGGAGCGTTACATGGACCGCCTGATCGCGCAGCGCCGCTTCAACATGGCGGTGCTCGCGCTGTTCGGCGTGCTCGGCCTGGTGATCGCCGCCGTCGGCATCTACGGGGTGATGGCGTACGTGGTGGCGCAGCGCACGAACGAGATCGGCGTGCGCATGGCGCTCGGCGCCACGCGCGCGAACGTCGTCTCGATGGTGCTGCGCCGCGCGGGAGTGCTGATGCTGGCGGGACTGGCGATCGGGGGGATCGGCGCCTGGTATCTCGGTTCGGGCGTGAAATCGTTCCTCTTCGAGGTGCAGCCGAACGATGCCGGCATCTTCGCCGGCGCTCTCGCGGTCCTCGCCTGTGCCGGTCTGCTCGCGAGCGCGCTGCCGGCGCGTCGCGCCGCCGCCGTCGATCCGCTGGTGGCGCTGCGACGCGAGTAACGGCCGGCGGGCGCGCTGCCGGCGGCCCTACCGGCAAGGAACTGCGACGTCGTCAGCCGGTGATGCGGAACTGAATCCGCTGGCCGACGGGCGCGCCCGGGCCCTTGACGTTGAACTGCAGAAAATACTCGCCCGGCGCGAGTGGCGCGAGCGGCAGATCGAACTGCGTGACCCCGGCGCCGCCGGCGCCGGGCAGCACGCCGATTTCGCGCATCGGCTGCGCCAGGCGGTTCAGCAGGTAGGCGGTCACCGGCACCGGCGCGTCGCCCGAGTAGGCGGGCACGCGGATCACCAGGCGTTCGGTGCGGCGGAACTGACGCGAGGGATCGGGCGCCGCGTTGGCGTCGTCGGCCACGGCGCGGAACTCGCGCGCCGACTGCGTGGCAATCAGGATTGCCGGCAGCAGCAGCGGTGACGACCCGCTCAGCGCCGGGACCTCGACGTCGCGGGCGTCGACGTCGAGCTTCTCGCCGCGCATCCCGAGCACGGTCATATCGAGCTGGACCCGGCCGGAAGGCGCGTCGAACTCCGCGCGATCCGAGGCGTTCTTGTCTGCCGCCTCCCCGACGCGCACCGGGGCGAGCAATCCTTCATACAGCACCTGGCCGTCGCGCGTCGTCGCCTTCAGCGCCACCCGCGACGCAGTCGCGCGTCCGGCGGCGGTCAGCGCGCGTCCCGGTTCCCATGTGACCATGACGCGCCCGTCGCTGGTGGAGACGCGCGTCACCCCGGACCACACGTCGATCAGCGGGCTGCGGCGGAGCAGGCGGGTCGGCAGGATGACGTTCGCGCCGGGCCCCTCGCGCATCGCACGGCGCGCTTCCGCCGACGGCGCCGAGACGTAGCCCCCGCGGCTGCGCGCGTCGGCCTCGCGCCGCACGACGGTGACGCGCACCGGGTGATAGCGTCCGTCGTCGGCGCGCGACGGCTGGTAGGTGAGGGTATAGCCGCTGTCGATCTCCTGGCCGGCGCGTGCGAGGTTGCCGGCGAGATCGTCGCCGCGCGCCAGCGTTCCCCCGGTCTCGGCAACGAACCGCCCCAGCATCGCGACTCCGGCCGCATCTTCGCCGGCGGCCGTCCGCGGGTCGAACGCGTAAATCGGCACATCGTACCGGTTGGCGAAGCGTTCGACGGTCGTGGCGTCCGGCAGCCCGCGCACCGTCAGGCGCCGCGGCTGGCGCGTGAACCCCTCGCTCACCAGCAGAATCGCCGAACGCCCGGGCGACGAGCCGAGCTGGGTCGCCAGCGCACGCAAGCCGGAGAGGACGACCTGCGCGCGTCCGGCCTCGGCGAGCGCCGGCGCCCGTCCAATCGTCTCCTCTTCGAGCGCGGAGCGCGGCTCGAAGTTCCCCTTGCGTCCCTCGAACGTGCTGACGGCGGCCACGAGCGCGTCGCGATCGCTCGTGAGCCGGATCGTGGTCAGCGGGTCGAGCGGTTTGAGGATCACCGCGGTGTCGTCCGGGCGCATCTGTGCGGTGATGAACCTGATGACGGCATCGCGGATCCGGACGCTGTCCGCGGCATCGACGTGAAACTCATCCAGCAGAATCGCCAGCCGGCGCGGCGCGGGCTTCCGCGACTCCACCGAGAGCAGCGGCTGCAGCACGCCGTCCTCCCGGATCTCGAAGTCCTTCAGCGTGAGGCCGGTCACCGCCTTGCCCTGGCGGTCGGTGACGATGGTCGAGATGCGTACAGGCTCGGTCGCCGCTCCCAGCGGAGCGAGCAGCGCGAGGATGAGCACCAGCAGGAGCGGTGATCGCAGCTTCACCGTGGACGTCCCGGACCATCTTGCCATAACGGCGGGGCCGCTTCGCTCGCTCCCGGGCGCGAAAAAGTAATAGGATGCGATCACCTTCTTGGGAGGAGGGTGCTCATGGTTCGTTCGCTCAGGTTCGCGATTCTGGCTCTGCTCATACCCGCCTACGCAGCAGCCCAGCAGTTCAGGGCTACTGTTACCGGCACCGTGACCGACGCGCAAGGCGGCGTCGTGCCCGGCGCTACCGTGACCGCGCTCAATACCGACACCAACGTCGCCGTCGACGCTCAGACGAACGACCGCGGCGTGTACACGATTCAAGACCTGCAGCCGGGGCCGTACCGGATCACCGCGGCCCTCTCCGGGTTCAAGACGTTCGTTCGCGAGGGCATCACGCTGCGCACCGCCGAGACCGTCACCGTCAATCTCTCGCTGTCGATGGGCGCCGTCGAGGAAACGGTCACCGTCAGCGCGGCGACGACGAACATCGAATCGAACGAGACGACGATCGCCCAGACGATCGAGAACAAGCGGATCTCGGAGCTGCCGCTGAACGGGCGGCAGGTCTACATGCTCGCGCAGCTCACCGCCGGGACGATCTTCACGCAGACCACCTTCGGCGCGACCGGGTTCTCCGGCACGCGCGCGTGGGACGTCAACGGCTCGCTGTCGATCCACGGCAGCCGCACCGGCAACAACGAGTTCCTGATGGAAGGGGCGCCAAGCGCCGGCACCGGCGGCGGCACCGGCAACTGGAACTACGCGCCGCCGGTGGATGCGATCGAGGAATTCAAGATCGGCACCTCGAGCGTCGACGCCTCGTTCGGCCGCACCAGCGGCGGCGTCGTCAACATGACGTTCAAGTCGGGCACCAACGATCTCCGCGGCTCCGGCATCCTGCTGCACCGCGGCACCTGGCTCGACGCCAATCAGATCCAGAACATCCGCAACCGGATCTCGAACAAGGAACACAAGTACTTCAACGGCGAGGCGATGCTCAGCGGCCCGGTCCGCCGCGGCAAGACCTTCTTCATGGGCGGCTATCAGGGGTTCTACGAGAACATCCCGTTCCCGGTGACGCGGACCATCCCCACGGCAGCGCAGCTGCGCGGCGACTTCTCGCAGACGACCACGGCGAACGGCACGCCGATTCTCATCTACGATCCCGCGACCACGGTCTGCTCGGCGAGCCTGGTCTGCACGCGACAGCCGTTCCCGGGGAACGTCATCCCCGAGAACCGCTGGCACCCGATCGCCAAGGCCCTGCTGCCGTTCATCCCCAAGGAGAACGCGACGCCGAGCAACCTGGCGGGATCGAGCAACTTCGTCAACTCGCCCAATCTGGGCCGCTACCGCTACAACTCGTATCTCACGCGCATCGACCACGTCTTCAGCGACAACCACCGGCTCTCGTTCAGCAACAGCGCGAACTGGGGGATCGAGTATCGCAACGAGAACGCGCTGCCGGAGCCGGCGCTCCGCAGCGACAACTATCCGACCCACCGCAACCATTACCTCGCGACGGTGGACGACAACCGCACCTTCTCGAACAACATGCTGTGGAACACGCGCGTGTCATGGGATCGGTTCGACGAGCCGCACGAGAAGGAGTACGGTGACGTCAATCCCAGCCTGCCATTCACTGGTCCCTATCAGCTCACCGGACCGCCGTTCCCGCAGATCGACTTCGATCAGTACGAGGACATGTTCCCGCGCACCTTCCGGCGTCCGAAGAACGATGCGTACTCGCTCAGCTCGACGCTGTCGAGAACGTTCGGCAAGCACTTCGCCAAGGTCGGCGGCGAGTTCCGGGCGTATGAGTTCTACCGTCAGGACGAGGTCCCGACGAATGGCCGGTTCGATTTCCGTGGCACGCAGTTCACGCGCCGGGATCCACTCAGCGGAACCGGCGCCGCGTCGGGCAACGAGTTCGCGCAGTTTCTGCTGGGACTGCCTAACGCCGGCGTGGTGACCGCCGGAACCCCCCGCACGGAGAAGTACCGCTACTACGCGCTGTTCGCGCAGGACGACTGGAAGATCGGCGCGCGCGCCACGCTGAACCTCGGGCTCCGCTGGGACTACCAGCCGCCGGTTCGCGTCGGCGACAACCTGACGGTCTCCGGTTTCGATTCCACCTCCCCCAACCCGCTGCAGTCGCAGCTCCCGCAGGGATCGAACACGATCAATCCCGCGACCGGACAGCCGTTGACGCTGCGAGGGGGCCTGCTGTTCGCGAACCGCGGCGGCCCGGAGACGCCCTACAAGGCCGACTGGAACAACATCCAGCCGCGCGTCGGGTTTACCTACAAGATCAATGACTGGCTCGTCGCCCGGAGCAACTACGGCCGTTCGTACCTGGGGTTGTCGAGCGGCGGGCAGGCGGGCGTCTACACGACCGACTTCCAGAGGAACACGCCGTTCGTCGCCTTTGCGCCAAATGGCGTCGACCCTGCGACGCCGTGGGCGAATCCGTTCCCGTCCGGGTTCCTGCAGCCGCTCGCCGGCGAGCTTGGGCTCCTCACCAGCATCGGCACCGGCTTCACCATTCCCAATCCGGACTACGAGGTGCCGTATACGGATCAATGGATGGCAGGCGTCGACATTCAGTTGCCGTGGAAGATCGGGCTGGACGTGGCCTACGTCGGCAACGTCGTGAGCAAGCTGGGCGCGTCCCGGAACATCAACTCGGTGCCCAAGTCCGAGAACGACAAGGCCATCCCTGCGCTCGGCGGGAACGCCGGCTACCTCAATCAGACGTTCACCAACCCGTTCGCCGGCCTCGTCCCCGGCCAGGGGCTGAACGCCACCACGGCCGCCCGATCGCAGCTGCTGCGTCCCTACCCGCAGTTCGGCCAGATCACGATGAACCGGCTGAACCTCGGGTCGGCGTACTACAACGCGCTCGAGACGGTGGCAACGCGCCGCTACAGCAACGGCGTGATGTTCGCGGTGAACTACACGCTGATGAAGCTCGAGGACAAGATCAACTTCCTGACCGACTACGACACCGAACCGTTCAGGGATCTCCAGGGGGATCAGCGCCGGCACCGGCTGACGATCACCACGCTGCTGGATCTGCCGTTCGGGCCGGGGCGCCGGTTCGGCGGCAGCACGAGCGGCATCGTCGCGGCGCTGATCGGCGGATGGCAGTTCAATACCATCGGCGAGATCCAGTCCGGACGTCCGCTGGCGTTGAACACCGTCGCGGTCCAGCTCGATTCCGACGTCGCGCTTCCCAAGAGCGAGCAGTCGTTCTCGCGCTGGTTCGACAACAGCAGCACGGCGCTGAACAACCCGCGCCCCGACGGCACGTTCGCGTGGACGGTGCTCGGCCAGAACGACTACCGCGTGGCGAAGTCGCGGTTCCACGACGTCAACGAGCCGACCGAGCCGCAGTGGTCGTTCTCGCTGTTCAAGAACAACCGGCTCCCCGGCGGACAGAACCTGCAGGTTCGCGTCGAGGCGTTCAACGTGTTCAACGTCCGCATTTTCGGCGCGCCGAACACCGACCCGCGGCAGGGCAACTTCGGCATCGTCGATACGGCGAGCCAGGTGAACTTCCCGCGGACGCTCCAGCTCGGCATCAGGCTGGGCTTCTGATTCCGATCCGAGGGGCTTCGCCCCCTCGGATCCCGACGGCGTCGCTGGCGAGGCTCGTTCGCGCGGCGCTGGAGCTAACCGTCGGCTCCCTGGAGCGTCAAACTCCCGGGAGCCGTTCATGCCAGCACTCTCAGCCCACCGCGACATCCTCTTCCAGGACCTGCGCTACACCGCCCGCACGCTCGTCCGCGCGCGCGGCTTCGCCCTGACCGCCATCCTCGTCATCGCCCTGGGAGTCGGCGCCAACACCGCGGCCTTCTCGGTCGCGGATTTCGTGCTGTTCCGGTCGCTGCCGTTCCCGGATCCGGACAGCCTGGTGCGGCTCTGCGAGGGACCCCGCACCGGCGGCGGCTGGGGCTGCATGAACCAGATGTCCCCGGCGAACTACCGCGACTTGAAGGCGACGAGCACGTCGTTCCGCGGCATGGGGGCGTTCGCGGCCGACGCGGTGAATCTCGTCGGCGGAGGCGAGCCTGTCCGCCTCGCGATTGCCTCGGTGACGCCGGAGGTGTTCCCGCTGCTCGGCGTTGCGCCGGCCATGGGACGGGTGTTCGAGCCGGGCGACGCGGACGCCCGTGCGGCCATCATCAGCCACGGACTCTGGCGATCTCAGTTCGGCGGGGACCCCGGTGTGGTCGGGCGGACGATCACCCTGAACGGGTCGCCGTACACGGTCATCGGCGTCATGCCGCTGTCGTTCTACTTTCCCGACCGCGACAAGGAGCTCTGGACCTCCTTGATCCTCCGCGATGACGCGTTTGCGAATCGCTCGAACAACTACCTCGAGGCGATCGCGCGGCTGAAACCCGGCGTCACGTTCGACACCGCGCGCGCCGAGCTGACCCTGCTCGCCGATCGCCTGGCGCGCGAGTACCCGGACACCAACGACGAGACGGGCGTGAGTTTCTTCCGCATGCACGACAACATGTCGCCGCGCTTCCGCGTCATGCTGACCGCGCTGGGCGGGGCGACCCTGTGCCTGCTCATCCTCACGTGCGCGAGCCTGGCCAACCTGCTGCTCGCGCGGGCCAGCGCACGCGAGCGCGAGATGGCGGTCCGCGCGGCGCTCGGCGCCGGGCGGGGCCGGCTCATCCGCCAGTTGATCACCGAGACCATCGTCCTGACTCTTCTCGGCGGCGCCGTCGGCGTCGCCGTTGCGGCGGCGAGCCTGCCGCTGTTCTCGAGCCTCGTGCCGCCGACGCTGCCCATCGCGGCACGGCCGGCGCTCGACTTGCGCGTGTTCGGGCTGGCGGCGGTATTCACCGCGCTCACCGGTCTCGGGTTCGGACTGTTTCCCGCAGTGCGCGCCGCGCGCGGCTCCGGGTTCGCCGCGCTGCGTGACGGCGGCCGCACCGCGGGCGGGCGAAAGCAGCGCGTCCGCGCCGTGCTGGTGACGGTGGAAGTGACGATGTCGGTGATCCTGCTGATCGCCTCGGGGCTGCTGATCCGGGCGCTCTGGCGCGTGCAGTCGATCGAGCCCGGGTTCTCTCCGCGCCAGGTGCTCACGCTGCGCACCGCGCTGCCGCGGCCGAAATACGAACGCGCCGCGCGCCGCGATCAGTATTACCAGCAGGTGCTGGCGGGCGTTCGCGCGCTGCCCGGCGTCGAGAGCGCCGCGTTCATCAGCGGCCTGCCAATGGTGATGACGGGCATCGTCACCGCCGTCGAGATTCCCGGTCAGGCCCGGGAGAACTACCGGACGGGCGGCGTCAGCCACCGCTGGGTAACGCCGCAATACTTCCGGACCATGGGGATCCCGCTTCGCCGCGGGCGCGACGTCGAGGAGGCGGACGCGCGGGACCGCGCGTGGGTCGCCGTGGTGAGCGCGTCGTTCGTCGAGCGCTACTGGCCCGGCCAGGATCCGATCGGCAGGCGTTTCCGCCACCGCGACGCGGAGCGCACCGTCGTCGGCGTGGTCGGCGACGTCAAGGTGCGCGGGCTCGAGCGGACCAGCGAGCCGCAGATCTACCTGCCGGCGGGGCAGGTCGCGGACGGCTGGCCGACGAACTTCGAGCCGAAGGATCTGGTCGTGCGCCACGCGGGCTCGGGCGAGGCGCTGGTCGGAGCGATTCGCCGCATCGTCAAGGAGGCGGATCCCGAGCAGCCGATCTCGAACGTCCGGACGATGGAGGCCGTGCTGGCGGGGGATACGGCGTCGCGGCAGGCGCAGATCCAGGTGCTCGGCGTCCTGGCGGCGGTAGCGTTCCTGCTCGCCGGCGTCGGCATCTACGGCCTGCTCGCCTACACCGTGTCGCAGCGCTCGCAGGAGATTGCAGTGCGGCTCGCGCTCGGCGCGCAGCCGGCAGGCGTCAGCCGGATGATCTTCGCCGGCGGCATGCGGCTGGCCGTCTTCGGCATCGTCCCCGGCGTCGCCGGCGCGTATGCCGCGGGACGGTGGATGAGCGCGCTGCTGTTCGGGATTGCGCCGGGCGATCCCGCCACCTTCGCGGCGGGCGTCGGCGCCGTGCTGCTCATCGCCCTGGCCGGTTCGCTGGTGCCCGCCCTCCGGGCCGTCCGGGTCACGCCTGCCTCGGTGCTGCGCGCCGACTGAGCAGCGTCGCCGGACGCCGCCGTGTCACGAGTGATGCGCCGGCACGAGTGACGCTCCGGCACAAAGACCACGAAGATCACAAAGACCACGAAGAAGACCTACTGGTCTTCTTCGTGATCTTTGTGATCTTCGTGACCTTTGTGCCCGGAGCGTGATTCCGTGACAGTCAGGTACTACGTCAGCTTGAACCCGGCGCGGTACTCGCGCTTGAGCAGGTCGTTGGCCGACGCGAGGTTCGTCACCCGCATGTTCGGCGCGTCGTAATAGATCTTCGAGCGCGCGCGGAGCGAGACGACGCCGAGCAGCATCACTTCCACCAGCCGCGCCGCGTAGTCGAACGGGCAGGACGCCGGCGTCTTGCCTTTCGCGGCCTCCACCCAGTTCATCTCGTGCGTCGTCTGGATGCGCGGCAGCGTCGGCTTCGGCTTGCCGTACGAGTCGTGCAGCGACTGCGGCAGCAGGCGCGGCCGGTAGCCGTACGTCTCGTGCATCAGCTTGCCCTTGCTGTCGATGAACATGACGCCACCGCCGGGATCGACCTGGTCCTTGTAGACCATCCGGCCGTTGCGCTCGATCATCTCGTCGCTGAACTCCGCCGGCCGCGGCGGCAGCAATCCGCCGTCGTACCACGTCATCTTCACCGCCGGCTTGCTGGCGCGCGCGGCGAACTCGAAGTAGGTGGTGGTCGCGTTCGGGAAGCAGATGTCGTTGAACGGCGTCGAGATCGTCTCCACGCTCGTCGGCATGCCCAGCTCGAGCGCCCAGAACGGGAAGTCGATCAGATGCGCGCCCATGTCGCCGAGCGCCCCCTGGCCCCAGTCGACCCAGCCGCGCCAGTTGAACGGGTGATACACCGGATGGTACTCGACCTGCGGGGCCACGCCGAGGAAGAGATCCCACTGGAGATCCTTCGGCGGCGGCGTCGCACCCGCGGCGAGCGCCTGCGCGACGCGGGTCTCGACGTCGCGGCCGCTCCAGCCCAGCGCGCGCGGCGCCTGGCCGCTGGCCGTCGCCGCGGCGGCGGAGGCCGCTCGCGGGCGCGGCAGCCCCTGAGGCCAGTAGCCGAGCGGCCGGTTGGTCCAGACGTGGACTTCGGCGACGTCGCCGATCGCGCCCTGCTGGATGTACTCGACGGTCATCCGCGACTCGGCGCCCGAATGCCCCTGGTTGCCCATCTGCGTGGCGATCTTCGGGTTGTCTTTCGCCTTCTTCGCCAGCAGGCGGGCTTCTTCGACCGACCAGCACAGCGGCTTCTGCACGTAGACGTGCTTGCCGAGATCCATCGCGGCGAGCGCGATCGGCGCGTGCATGTGATCGGGCGTCGCGACGATCACCGCGTCGATGTCCTTCTGCTGCTGCAGCATCTCGCGGTAGTCCGTGTAGCGCTTCGCCTTCGGGACGTTCTGCACCAGCCGCTCGAGCACCTCGATCGGCTCTCCCTGGCGGACCGGATCGGTCTGCGGCGGCTGCGCCGGCGCGCCGGCCGGCCGCTGCGGCGGGTTGCGGCGCTGTTCCAGCTCCTGCGGGAAGCGATCGAGCGCGCGCCCCGCATAGTCCCAGTCCACGTCGCACAGCGCGACGATGTTCTGGCTGCCGACGGCGCGCAGGTTGCTGCGTCCCATGCCGCCGCAGCCCACCACGGCGATGTTCAGCAGATCGCTGGGGGCCTGAAACCCTTTTCCAAGCACGTGCCGCGGAACGATGGTGAGACCGGCGCCGGTCAGCGCCGCCGTCTCGATGAACTGCCGTCGGGATACACCCTTGTTCTTGTCTTCCATGACGCCCCCCTATGCGCGCGGTCATGATATACCTTCCGGGCATGGGCCATCTAATTGCGGTGATTGTTTTCGCGGTGCTGGTGCAGAGCCCGGCGGGGAAGCCGGGACCATGGAAGAGCCTGTTCGACGGCAAGACCATGGACGCCTGGAAGATCTTCAAGACCGACAGGTCCCCCAAGCAGTGCGAGCCCGGCGTGCTGAAAGACTGCTGGCTGGTGAAGGACGGCGAGCTGTGGAAAGACGGCAACGCCAACGACATGGTCACCAGGGAACAGTTCGGCGATTTCGAGCTCGAGCTCGAGTGGAAGATCGGCAAGGCGGGCAACTCCGGCATCTTCTATCGCGGCACCGAGGAGTACAACGCGATCTACTGGAGCGCCCCCGAGTATCAGCTCCTCGACAACGTCGACGCGGCCGACAACAAGCGCGACGACCACGTCGCCGGCTCGATGTACGAGTTCTCGTCGCCGCCGCGTGACGCGGTGAAGCCGGTGGGGGAGTGGAACCGCACGCGCATCGTCGCCAAGGGGCCGCACGTCGAGCACTGGCTGAACGGGATCAAGACCGCCGAGTTCGAGATCGGCGGCCCCGAGTGGGAAGCGAAATACCAGGCCAGCAAGTTCACCAAGTATCCGAACTTCGGCAAGGCGCCGAAGGGCCACATCGGCATCCAGGGCAATCACCCCGGCATGCTGTCACTCCGCAACATCAGAATCCGGGAGCTGCAATGAGAAAGCAGACGACGTTCGCCGCGTGCCTGCTCGCGGCGCTGTTCGGCGTCAGGGTGATGACGCAGGTGCAGGCGCCGCAGAATCCGCCGGCCGGACCGGCCAAGCCGCCGGCGCCGGCGCCCACCGGCTACAAGGACACGCCGAAGCAGCCGGATGGCAAGTGGCTCGTCCACGACGACGATCGCCCGCGGCCGGTGGTCGTGAAGCCGGGCCCGTTCGTGTCACTGCCGCCGCCGGCGGACGCGATCGTCCTGCTCGGCGCCAACAACGATCTGAGCAAGTGGCAGATGACGCAGGGCGGCGGCCCGGTCAGCTGGCCGATCGACGCGAGCGGCGTGCTCTCGAGCGGCAAGGGCATGATCCGGACCAGGCGCGACGACTTCACCGACTACCAGCTGCACGTCGAGTTCGCCACGCCGTCCGAAGTGCGAGGCAACAGCCAGGGACGCGGCAACAGCGGCGTGTTCCTGAACGGCGTGTTCGAGATCCAGGTGCTCGACAGCTACGAGAACAAGTCGTATGCGGACGGCCAGGCGTCGGCGATGTACGGCCAGTTTCCGCCGATGGTGAACGCGTCGCGGCCGCCGGGCGAATGGCAGTCATACGATATCGCCTTCACCTCACCGCGCTTCAACGGCGACAAGCTGGAGAAGCCTGCGATGGTGACGGTGCTGCACAACGGCGTCGTGGTCCACTCGAATCAGGCGTTCTGGGGCCCCACCGCGCATCGTCAGATTCCACCGTACGCGCCGTCGAACGCCAAGGGGTATATCGGGCTGCAGGACCACGGCAACCCGGTGCGCTTCCGCAATGTCTGGATTCGAGAGCTGAAGCTCGCCGAGTAGAACGGAGTTAACGGAGGGGACGGAGGGAACGGTCTCTAGAACGGAGCAACGGAGGGAACGGAGGGAACCGGAGCGAAATCTGAAAAACTCTCCTGGCTCCGTTTCCCTCCGTTCCCTCCGTTCCTCCGTGTCGAAAACCGTTCCCTCCGTCCCCCTCCGTCCCCCTCCGTCCCCCTCCGTCCCCCTCCGTTACCTCCCGCCCGGGCGCCGCGGCGCCGGCGTCACAGCGTCCCACCGGGCGTCGCCGGTCTGGCGGTAATCGCCCGGCAGCGTCTTCCAGTCCGGCCGCGTGATCCCGTTCAAGTCGTAGACGACTCGTCCGTCCCGCAGCGTCAGCTCGTTCGTGAGCCTCTGCGTCCCGTCCATCCGCGCCCCATACATATCGACGAAGCCGAAGCGTCCTTTCTCGAGCCGCAGCACGGCGACGTCGGCGGCGGCTCCGGGCGAGAGGTGCCCGAGGTCCTCGCGGCCGATCTGTTTCGCGGGATTCCAGGTGGCGCGCAGCACCGCGTCGTCCAGCGGCAGTCCCATCGCGAGGAACTTGTCCATCACGTTGAGGAGGTCCTTCATGCCGGCGTTCATGCTGCCGATGTGGAGATCGGTGGAGATGGAATCGGGCAGGAAGCCGGCCTTCACTGCGGGAACGGCGATGCGCCACAGGAAGCTGCCGCCGCCGTGCCCGACGTCGAAGACGACGCCGCGCCTGCGCCCCTCGAACAGCGCCGGGTTCACCTGGCCGGAGGGGAGCTGTTCGTCGCGCAGCCCCGAATAGAGGTGCGTGTAGATGTCGCCGGGCCGGAGCTTCTTCGTGACCAGCTCACTGAGCGGACGCTCGGCGCGATTGGTGCCGAAGTCGACCATGACGGGAACGTTCGCGATCGTCCCGGCGGCGACGGCGCGTTCGACCGGCGCCCACTCCGGGCCGGCGAAGTGCGCCGTCTTGATCCCCACGATCAGGCCCTTGTGCCGCAGCGCCATGTCGGCCGTGGGCTTCACCTCCATGTCGGCGAGGTCCTGCTCGAACTTCCCGCCGCGCATGCCGTTGCCGACGATATTGAGGAAGGCGAGGACGCGGGTTTTCGACCGATCGATGATCCGCTGTCTGAAATCGTCGAAGGTGCGCCAGCCGGCGCAGCCGGCGTCCACGACCGTCGTCACGCCGCTGCGGAAACTGAATCCGTCCGGATAGACGCTGTTGTCGCCGGCGTAAGAGGCGCGCTCGCCGGTGCCGGCGTAGACGTGAACGTGCAGGTCGATCAGGCCGGGGGTCACGTAGAGGCCCGACGCGTCGACCACTTTCAGCGCCAGCGCCGGATCGATGCCGGCGGCGACCGCCGCGATCTTCCCATCCGCGATCGCGACGTCGCGAACCGCGCTGAGGCGGTTGCGGCCGTCGATCACGTGCCCGCCCCTCAGGAGCAGATCGTATTTCCGGGCGTCGACCGGGCGCTGCGCTCTGCCGGTCGCGACCGCCGCGGCCAGCAGACATGCGGCGAGGGCGAGCCTGTGCAACACTCTCATCGCGTCACCCTCGCCGGTACTCGTGCCGCCGCGCCGTCCATTTCGCGGTGAGGTACTCGCCCATGTCGAGCGATCCCGCCATCTCGTTGCCGGTGACCGTGCCGTTGAAACGGAAACTCAGAGCGTCTCCATTCCGCTCGCCATAGCTGCTCGAGAGCTGGACGCGGTCGCCGTCGATCGTCCCGGCGAGATCGCGCGAGACGAAATCACCCTGGTGCGTGCCGTCGACGCGGTTGCCGGTCTGCTTCAGGTGCAGCGCGTGGGTGGAGGCGGCGGCGACGTACTCGATCCGCACGTTCCAGCGCCCGCTCAGATCCGCCGCGGGTGCGGCCATCGCGGCCGGCGCGTCGATCCGGATCGATTTGGGAGGACGCGCCAGCGTGTCGTGGATCCGGGCGGCGACGATCTTCTCGTCTCCGGCGGACATCTGGTACGGGGTGACCGAAATGCTCGTCAGGCCGTCGCGATCGCGCCCGCCCGGGGTGGCGATGCGCGGCTCCGTGTCCATCAGGTGCCTCGCCACGGCCGCGCCCGTCACGCCCAGCCGTGCAGCGTCCCACCGGATCGAGAGCGCCGGCGTGCGATTCGACAACTCCGTCGTCTCCGTGATCGCGGTCGTGACGCCGTCAATCCTGGAGACGTGCCTGGCGATGTGATCGAGCCAGCCGAGCCAGCGGTTCCATTCCGCCTGGTGATCCCGCCTGGTCCACATCTCGACCGCGGTCAGCATCGCGATCGCTTCTTCCTTGCCGACCTTCATCGAGCGGGCGAAGCCGTGATGGGGCGCGCTGTGAATCCACGCGGCCTGCACCAGATCCTTGCGCCCGAGCAGCAGGCCGGCGCTCTGCGGGCCGCGCAGGCACTTGCCGCCGCTGTAGCCGACCAGCGTCGCCCCGTTCTCCAGGTGCACGTTCGGCACCGTCAGGACTTCGGCAGCCGCGTCCACCAGCACGGGCACCTGCTTCTGCCGCGCGATGGCGCAGATCGCTTTCGTGCTCAGCGGACCGCTGTCGGCGTTGGGGCCCGCGAGGATGTAGACCATCGCGGTGCGCGGACCGAACGCCGCCTCGAGTTCCTCGGCCGTGCCGACGTCGACGATCCGCACGCCGACGGCGCGGACCGCCGCGTCGTAGACGTTGCGCGAGTGGCGCGGGATGATCACTTCGTCCTTCGCGAAGCCGCTCAGGTTCGGGATGCGGATGTGAAGGTCCGGGTTGCCGCCGGCCACGCAGGCCGCCGTCGCGTGGGTCAGGGCGGCGGCGCATCCGGACGACACCATGCCCCATTCCGCCTTCGTCAGTTCGGCCAGCCGCGCGCCGATCGCGGCCATCAGTTCGTCGAGGTGCACGTGCTGCTGCGCCGCGGCGTCCATCGCCGTCCGGACTTCGGGCAGCATCAGCGATCCGCTGATGATCGTGAAGGTGCCGCGGGCGTTGATCAGCGGGCGGACGCCGATCGCCCGGTAGACATCGCGAGGCGGCGGCTGGGCCCGGCTCTGCGCTTCGCCTGCGGCGCGAGACTGAAGAAGCGCGGGGGCGGTCAGCAGGGCAGACCAGCGAAACAGGTCACGGCGGCTCAGAGTCTTCTTCAGCGACTGCAGCACGGCCTCACCTCCGGTTCGCGGCGATGCGCCAGCTTACCGGATTTATCACTCGCGGGCATGCCGATCTGCCCGCAGCGTCAGGACCCCGTCCGTCTGTCAGCCCGTGTGGTTGAACTCGAGCGGGTTCGCTCGATCAGCCATGGAAACAGAATCGGTTTCCGTCGACGTCCTCCACGGTGAACTGGCGTTCGAGTAGAGACCTTCGCCGCGCGCGCGGCGGTCATAACGTCGCGATGACGTCGATCTCGACCAGCGAATTCCCCGGGATCCCGCCCGGCGCCGCGATCGTCGTCCGCACCGGCGGCTCGTCCCCGAAGCGGCCGAGGAAGACCTCGTTCATCGCCGCGTAGTCCTTGAGATCGTTCAAGTAGACGTTGCACTTGAGGACCTTCTCCATCGACGAGCCGACGCTCTCGAGCTGCCGCTGGATCTGATCGAGGACCCCTTTGGTGTGGACCTTGATGTCCCCTTCCTGGTGGTAGCCGACGCCGGCGATGAAGAGCAGGTTGCCGTACGACACCGTGCTGTTGAACAGCGGTGTCTTCTCCGGCTTCTTGCCGCTGCGATAGTGGACCTTCTTCACCGGCTTGTCGGCCGGCGCCTGCGCCGACGCCCGCGCCGGGAGCGCCGCCGTGACCGCTGCCGCTGCCGCGGCGCCGCGGCCGATGAACCCGCGACGAGTTGTCTTGTTCATGGCGTAACCATGGCGCAGCGTCCCATCGGCGTCAAGCGAACTGGAGTAGGATGGCGCCGTCATGGACCGGCGCACGTTTGTCCGGGTACTGGGAGCGGCGCCGCTGCTCCTCCAGGCGCGGCCGCGCGACGTTCCCGCGTTTCGTGTCGTGTCCCCCCACAAGCCGGCGGCCACGCCCGGCATGCCCGGCCCGTACCCGGGACGCGTCGTGTCGGTGAAGTCCGATCGGTGCGTCGACACCGCTACCGGGACCGCGAACGCCGAAGTGGTTCGCGAGATGATGGCGCGCGGCATGCGCGCGCTGACCGGCGCGGCGACGACGACGGACGCCTGGCGCCGGTTCTTCGAGCCCGCCGATCGCGTGGGGATCAAGGTGAACTGCGGCGGCTACCCGCATTGCATCTCCGCCTACGAGATCGTCGCCGAGACGGTGCGTCAGCTCGGGGCGGCCGGCGTGCCGCCGTCGCAGGTCTACGTCTACGAGCGCTTCCAGAATCAGCTCGACGAATGCAACTACGCCCCGCACCTGCCGCCCGGCGTGACCATCGCCGCCGCCGAGCGCGCGAACCGGAACGTCGACAACGCCGGATACGACCCGGCGATCTACCTCGAAGCCGATCTCTTCGGCGAGGACGACACCCGGTCCAACATGATGCGGCTGGTCTCGCAGCAGCTGACGAAGATCATCAATATCCCGAACATGAAAGATCACGGCGCCACCGGCGCCACGGGCTGCCTGAAGAACATCGCCTACGGAAGCTTCTCCAACGTCGCCCGCACCCATTACCGCGGCACGTCTCACACCTATTCGGTCGTCGGCACGCTGGCGGCGATCGAGCCGCTGCGCTCGCGGACCGTGCTCCAGATCATGGACGGCCTGCGCGGCGTCTGGCACGGCGGTCCCTTCGCGAGGACCACGCGTTACGTGTTCTACCCGAAGGAGATCATGTTCGGCACCGACCCGGTCGCCATCGACCGCCTGCTGCTCGACATCATCGACGACGAGCGCCGCGCCCGCGGCGCGATCTCGATCTGGGATCGTTCGCCCGCCTCGCTGCGCGTGGACGACGGGCGCGCGCGGGATGCGGATCCCAACGTCAACATCATCATCCGCGAGCCCGGACACGTGGAGTACGCCTCGACGCTCGGGCTCGGCGTCTACGGCCGGACGAAGATCAAGGTCGACAGCATCCGCGTTGACTAGGCTCCTGATCCTGGCCGGATTCTCCGCGCTCGCCGTCACCCAGGCAGAGACCGGCGCGCGCGAACTGCTGCCGACACCCGGCATCGTCGCGCGCGCGGGCGTGGCGTCGCCGACCCGAAGCCCGTGGATCGTCGCGAGCGGCTGGCGCTTCATCAGGCACCCTGGCGCGAGATTCCGCTACGAACTGCCGGCGGGGAAGGCATCACTCGCGATGGCCGAGAAGTTCGCCTACGACGCGGACGCGGTCCTGCAGACGGATCCGGCGGATGCCGACGCGCTGCGCGCGTTCGCCGCCTTCGTCGGGAGCCTCCCGCCGTCCCGCCTCCCCGCGATCGCCGACTTCGGCGTCGTGGACGACGGCAGTGCGGTCACCGGCGAGGTGATGAACCTGCTCGCGCGGCGCAACCTGCTCTACGCCGTCGTCAAGGCGCCGGAGCCGCGCTATCCCCTCAACGTCGCGGTCGGCACGCGGGAGTTCCCGGCCGAAGAGGCGGCGGATCCGAGTGCGTTTGCGCTGAAGGTCCGCCGCCTGCTGACCGACGATCGGCGCAGCCTGCGCGTCTACGGCAGCGAACTGGTCATCGGGCGGCTCACCGGCGACGCCGCGCAGGTGCGCCTGCATCTCATCAACTACGGGGGGCGCGAAATCGACGGCCTGCGCGTGCGCGTCCGTGGCGGCTTTGCCGGCGGCCATGTCTATATCGCGGGGGCCGGACGGTCGGCGCTCGTCGATCACGTCGTCGCCGGCGGCGCCACGGAGTTCTCGTTGCCGCGGTTCGGCGTCTACGCGGTCGTCGATCTCAGTGCGGCGCGGTGATCACATGAGTGCGCCAGCCTTCTTTCGCGGGAAGAGCGTGCTGATCACCGGCGCCTCCTCCGGAATCGGGGCCGAGCTGGCCTGGCAGCTGGCGCAGGCCGGCGCGCATCTGACGCTGACGGCCCGCCGCACGCCTCTCCTCGAGGCGGTCGCGCAAAGGATCGGCGCGGCCGGGCACCCGGCGCCGCTCGTCGTTCAGTGCGACGTAACGCGCGACGGAGAAGTGGACCGGGCCGCCGCGGAAGCGGTGCGCCGCTGGGGGACGCTCGACGTCGCGATCGCCAATGCCGGGTTCGGCGTCGTCGGAGCGCTGCCCGACCTGACGGTGGACGACTACCGGCGGCAGTTCGAGACCAACGTGTTCGGGGTCCTGCGCACGATCTACGCCACGCTGCCGGCGATCGAGCAGGCGCGAGGCAACGTGGTGATCCTCGGCAGTGTCGCGGGGTGGATCTCGGCGCCGAACGGCTCGCCGTACGCGATGAGCAAGTTCGCGGTCCGCGCGCTCGCCGACGCGATTACGCCGGAGCTGGCCCTCCGCGGCGTCACGGTCACGTTGATCAGCCCCGGGTTCGTCGCCAGCGACATCCGGCGCGTGGACAACCAGGGCGCGCTCCACGCCGATGCCGCGGAGCCAATCCCCGCGTGGCTCGTCATGCCCACTGCGAAGGCGGCGGCGCGGAGCCTGCGTGCCGTGGCGAGAGGGAAGCGCGAAATCATCGTCACCGGGCACGGCAGGATCCTCGTCGCGATCGAGCGGTTCCTGCCGTTCCTGTCGCGGGCGGTGAAGCGACGGCTGGCGGCGAGGGGCGGCTATCGATCGGAACCGCGCACGACTACGGCCGGCTAGCCGTGCGCCAGACCCGGCCGTCCTGGTTGATGTGGACCACGACGCCGGCGAATCCCCTGGCGGCGATCTCGTAGAACGATGCCGTCGCATCGAGTTCCGGCCGGAAGTCCAGGCCGTCCACGCGGATGTCGCCCGCGCCGAGGGCATCGAGCGAACGCGCATAGCTGCCGGTGCTCGCCCGCAGTTTGCGCTGCCGGTAGTAGAGACGCCGCAGCGCCCAGGCGACGCGCTCGTTCGGATCGTCCACGACTGGTTCGGCGCCGCTGCCGGCGCGCAGGCCGGAGAACTGCACGACGCCCCACCGCTCCGGCATGTGCATGTCGATCGCGCCCTGCGGGCTCCAGACCCAGTTGTCCTCCGGCAGCGGATCGGCCGTCCCCGGGCGGAGACGCTTGGCATAACGGGTGGTCGCGTCCACCTGCCATTCCACGCGCGAGAAGTTGACGCGCCACCGATCGCCGGCCTTCGGCGCCGCGTGGCCCGGCGCCAGCTCGCGGAGGATCGACCAGGGCATCGCGATCTCCACGCTCCAGCCGTCGTCACGGTCGCCCGGACGGTTGATGGTGCCGCGGACGTCGACGCCGACCTGCAGGCCGGCGATGTCCCACGCGTGAATCGCCGGTCCGCCGTCGCGATACGGCTTGATCAGGAGGAGGTCCCACGGCGTGCCGAGTGCGTTCACTTCGAGCTCGGCGTAGGCGTGCGTGTCGCCGTCCGGGTCGATGAAGATCTCGAAGTCGTTGTCGCGAAAGATGATCGAATCCCGCTCGGTCAACGTCGCCCAGACGTCCGGTTCGTCCAGATCGGCGGCGACGTAGAAGAAGGCGTCGTCCCACAACATCTTCGCGCGGGTGCGGAACCGCGGGCGCGGGCGCGCGTCCCCTTCGATGTCGACGAACGCATCGGTCCAGGGAGCCGAGGCCCATGCCGCCTCGTCGAGCTTGCCGTCGACCTTCACTGGCGAGGCCGGACGATACGCGACGTAGCTGCGCGGCGCGAACGGTGCCGCCTCGAGATCCGGAACGGGCCGCTGGGCGGCGGTGTCGGTGACCGCGGGGAAGAAGATTGCTTCGGTTGGTGGAAGCGCGCGCAGATACGGCTGGCTGCGTTCCCGGCCGAGCACGAACAACGCGTTGTCGAGCGCATCGGCCGCCGTGCCGGTCGGCGCGAGGACGGCCACGCTCAGCATCCCCTGCACCGGCCGGCCGGTGCGCGGATCCATGATGTGCGAGTAGGTCACGCCGCCGGACTCGAACGATTTCTCCGAGCGTCCGGCCACCGACAGCGCGCGATCCCGCAGCGTCACCGTGCGGGCGATGCGTCGTGAATCCAGGGGATCCTGAATCTCGACGTCCCAGGCGTCGCGTCCGGGCGGCGCGCCGAGCCCGTAGATGGTGCTGCCGCCGGCGCTGACCAGGGCCGCCGTGACGCCGCGCCGCTTCAGCAGCGCCACGGCGCGATCGACCGCGTAGCCCTTGGCGATGCCGCCGAGATCGAGCTCGACACCGGGACGGTCGAACGCGATGGTGTGGTCCGCCGGATTCAGCCGCACGTGGGCCGCGCCGACGCCGCGCCGGGCGGCGGCAAGCTCGCCGTCGGAGGGCATCCGTCCCTCGCCGCGGAAGAACCCCCAGGCCTTCATCAAGGGGCCCACCGTCACGTCGAACGCGCCGTCCGATTCGCGGCTGTAGCGCAGTGCCTCGGCGATGAAGTCGAACAGTTCGGGATCGACGCCGACCGGATGCTGCGCCGCCTCGCGGTTGACGCGCGAGAGCGGGCTCTCCGGCCTGTAGTGGCTCATCAGTCGATCGATGCGATCGACCTCGTCGAAGGCGTCTTCAGTGATCCGCGCCAGCGCGGCGGCATCGCGGCCGTAGGTGACGATGGCGTAGACGCAGCCCATCGACACGCGCGTGGCCTCGTGGCGCTGCAGCGGCGCCGCCGCTCCGGCGAGCGAGAGGATCGCGGCGATCGCCGCGCAGCGCACAGCCACGAGTGGTCCGGCTCAATGCCTGGCGTTCGCCGGTGCCTGCACGGTGCGCGGCGGATGGAAGAAGATCGCCAGCACGATCGCCGCGACGACCGCAGCGCTGAAGGGCACCAGGAAGAGGCTGCGGAAGTCCACGCCTGCCGCGGTGCGGAAGGTCTCGCCCATCAGCTTCGGCCCGATCACGTTCGCGACGAGCGGACCGAGGCCGAGGATCATCAGATTGAACAGCCCCTGCGCGCTCGCGCGCGCGTCCTTCGGGAAGAACTCGTCGACGAAGATGTAGACCGTCGCGAAGAAGAACGCGTAGGCGACGCCGTGGACGACGTTGATCAGGATGATGAGCGCCTGGTTCTCGGGGAAGAACGCGAACACGGCAAAGCGCGCCGCATGTCCGAGGATCCCGAGGATCATCGTCGTCCGCCAGCCGAGCCGCTTCAGGGTCACGCCGAGCACCGCCATCGTGAGGATCTCCGCGACCTGGCCGATGCTCATGACCGGCATGATCCAGTTCCCCGCAATGCCGACGCCGCCGGCGTCGGCCGGCGTGCCGAGGAACGTGCCCGTCCAGTTGAAGTACAGGTTGTGCACCGTCGCGTCGATGAACGTCACCAGCCAGAGCACGAGGATGAACGGCGCGCTCAACAGCCGCAGCGCCTCGAGCCAGGCGAACTTGTTCGCGCCCGCCGTGACCTTCTTCGGCGGCGTGTGAGGCAGCGTCAGGCTGAACGCCGCCAGGACCAGCGACGCGAGGCCGGCAACGACGAACACGTACTTCGTGCCCTGCTGCAGCGCCGGGCCGGTGAGGCCCGAGGCGAGAACGGTGCCCAGCCAGCTGACGAAGCCGTCGGTGTTGGCCGCGCGCACCCGATCCCAGTCGACGAGGATGAAGGTCATCGGCCACGCCGCCATGATCCAGCCGATCGTGCCGCCCATCCGGACGATGCCGAACTCCTTCTGCGCGTCCTGCATGTGCGCGAAGGCGATCGAGTTGGTGATCGAGATCGTCGGCACGTAGAGGAGGCAGTGCACCAGCAGCGCGAAGAAGAACGGCCAGAACGACGTGATCCAGAACAGCGAGATCATCGCCAGGCCCGCGATCAGATGGCTGGCGGCGACGAACCGTTCGGCCGCGAAGTTGCGGTCGGCGAACTGATTGCTGAAGAACATGCCGACGATGGCGGCGACCGGGAAGGTGCTCAGGATCCAGGTCTGCTCGGCCGGCGTGAAACCGAGGCTCGGGAGATAGCCGAAGATCAGCGGATACCAGGCGCCCCAGATGAAGAACTCGAGCACCATCATCGAGAACAGTTTGAAGCGATGGGGTGAAGGCATGGGTGGCGCGGATGATAGCATTCCCGGCGCGGTCAGGCGTGCCGTTTTCTGGCGTCAGCGATCCGCGAACACCAGCTCGCCGAACTTCTGGTACTCGTGAAAGCTCTCGCCGACCGGCGCCCACTCCCACTGCGTCCGCCTGCCGGCGTCATGGTCCATCCGGTAGAAGTTCGCGCGCCAGACGGTGCCGGGCTTCGGCGGCACGTTCTGCAGCGGGCGGAGCAGCGCGTAGGGAATGAAGAACTCCGCGCGCCAGCCGTCGATCGCGGCCTGTGACGTCTTGGGTCCGCCAACGGTGCTGGTGGCCTTGCGCGTGAGGCGGTCCCGCTCGTAATGCCACGGCCGCCAGCCGAGAAACTGGCCGCCGAAGTTGGGCACGAGGATCGCCAGTTCGCGGTTCAGCGGCGAAATCTGGTACTCGAAGTAGATCGGGTAGCGCTCGTCCGTCCAGAGGAACACTTCGAAGACGTCCTCGTTCCACAGATCCATGAAGTCTTCCTTCATCGCCGCCGTGAGCGTCCTGTCCGCGGCGTCCATGAGGAAGTACAAACCCGTCTTCGAATAGAGCACCTTGGATCGGGTCTCGTAGGGATGCCCGTCCGGCTGGCGCCGGCGGAGCGTGGTCCACTCCGTCGCCTGCCAGCCGGGATGGTCACCCGTCCCGGTAACCTCGAAGTCCGGCGTCGGCTTGACCGACAGACGGGGACGCTCCGCGGGCTGCGCGTTCACGGCGCCATCATAGCGGGTCGTCACCGGGACCAGGCACAGGACGGTCAGGACGGAGATCACAACCTTCATGACAGGTGTAATCTAGCGCCGATGCGCAGGATTCTCCTCGGCGTTGCCGGCGTGCTGGCCGCCATCGTCTGGACCGGCGCCGCGGCGGCTCCGCGCGCGCAGACGTCCGGCGACCGGATCGTGTTCGTCGGAACCTATACACGGGCACCGAGCAAGGGCATCTACGCGTACCGGCTGCGCGCCGACGGCGGGATGACGCCGATGGGGACCGACGGCCTGGCCGCGGAAACGGAGAGCCCGTCGTTTCTGGCGGTGCACCCGAACCAGCGATTTCTCTACGCGGTGAACGAGGTGTCCAGGTACCAAGGGCGCGACGCCGGGAGCGTCAGCGCCTTCTCGATCGATCGCGGCACCGGCACGCTGACTCTGCTGAATCGGGTCTCGTCGCGCGGCGGCGGGCCGTGCCACGTCTCGCTCGACGCGTCGGGCAAATGGGTGTTCGTCGCGAACTACGGCGGCGGCAGCGTCGCCGCGTTTCCGGTGCAGGACGACGGCCGGCTTGGCGACGCCTCGGCGTTCTTCCAGCACAGCGGCTCGAGCGTGAACAAGGAACGCCAGAGCGGACCGCACGGCCACGCGGTGACGGTGTCGCCCGACAACCGCTTCGTGCTCGCCGCGGATCTCGGCCTCGACAAGGTGCTGACCTACCGGATCGATCCGCGCGCCGGCGGTCTGGCCCCCGCGGATCCGCCGTTCTCCGCGATTGCACCGGGATCCGGTCCGCGGCACCTGGCGTTCCGGCCCGACGGGAAGTTCGCCTACGTCCTGAGCGAGATGCTCTCCCGTGTGGTGGCGATGCGGTATGACGCCACGCGCGGGACGCTGACCGAACTCCAGACGCTCTCCACGCTGCCGGAAGGATTCGCCGGCGACAACAGCGGCGCCGAGATCGCCGTGCACCCGGGCGGCAGGTTCCTCTACGCGTCCAATCGCGGCCACGACAGCATCGCGGCTTTCCGGATCGACGCCGGGAAGGGCACGCTGACGGCGCTCGATCGCGCGTCGACGCAGGGGAAGACGCCGCGCAACTTCGCGATCGATCCGTCCGGGCGTCTCCTGATTGCGGCCAACCAGAACTCGAGCACGATCGTGGTGTTCCGGATCGATCAGGCGACCGGCGGGCTCACGCCGGCGGGAACCACGCTTCAGGTCCCGTTCCCGGTCAGCGTCGTGTTCGTGAATCCCTGAGGGCGTATCGCGCCTCGCAAATCATGAAACCGGCAGATGATCGGGTCGTCGTCAAAGGACATCCACCTGCGCGGAGAACTCACGGTCGGGTGAGTCCACGACTGCGGATGTCGGATGAGGAGTGTTATGACGCGTCGAGACGTGGCAGTGGCTTCCATCGCGGTTCTTCTCACGCTGACAGCGGTATCGATCGCGTCCGCACGGGCCGACGTTCTGCCGTCCACACTCTTCGAGTGGTCGAGCTTGAGCCCGCAGCCGAACCGGACCGGCGAAGTGCGGCGGGTCGTGCAGCAGCCCACGGCGACGCTGGCGGAGCTCGAGATTCACATCACGACGCTGCGCCCGGGTGAGGAATCGCACCCGCCGCACCGGCATCCCAACGAAGAGATCCTCATCGTCAAGGAGGGGCAGGTCGAAGCTCTGGTCAACGGCGAGCTGAAACGCGGCGGGCCCGGATCGTTGATCTTCCAGGCGTCGAACCAGCTGCACAACATCAAGAACGTCGGCTCGACGCCCGCCACGTATCACGTGATCAACTGGAAAGCGAAGTGATCGGGCGATCGGGCGATCGGGCGATCGGGCGATCGGGTGATCGGGTGATCGGGTGATCGGGTGATCGGGCGATCGGTTACGAATCGGGGACTGGGGCTCTGAAAATCGCCAGCGTCGCGAGCCACAGGACCGCGGCGGCGAGGAGATCCATCGCGCATTTCAGCGCCCACGCTCCCCAGGACTGGTACGGCAGCAGGAAGCCCGCCATGAAGACGGCGCGCATGGTGGCGAGGGCGGCGGCCGCGGCCATCCACCACCAGAGCGCGCGGTGCCGGCGATAGGCCGACGTCGGCAGCAGAAACGGCGCGCACACGATGAGGGTGAGGAGATACGTGATCGCCGGCGTCGGCGCCGACGCGAACGGGGCCGCGACGGCGCCCACGGCCACGCCGGCAACGAAGGCGCCCGCGGCGATTGCGGCAGGCGCGCGCAGCAGGGACACCGGCAGCGGTTCCGAGTCGTCGATCGCCGACCATCGGGCCGGAACTTTCATGCGGACTCCGCTCTCCGCTTTCGGCTGACGGCTGAACTCTCTAGCCGACCCCGAGCTTCTTCAGCGCCTCAGGCGGACAGCCGGGCCACTCCGGCATCATCGTGTTGCCCGTGTACTCGAGGTCGATCACGCCCATCTTGCTGGACCAGAAACCCGCGGCCGTCAGATCGCGGAAGCTGTTGAAGAACGTGACGCCGTGCAGGAACTCCGGCTTCGCCTTCTGCGGCCACGCGATGTCGTCGAGCACCGCCGTGCGCTCGGCCTCGGTGCACTCGAGGAAGCGCTTGTCGTACCGCTTCTCGCACTGCGCGTCGATCCAGCGCAGCCCGCCGCGCATCGCGGTCTGCCGCCCCGGCTGGTCGCTCATCATGAAGTCCATGAACTCCGGCACGCCCGCGTCCGTGGCGCTGCCCGAGCGCTCGTCCTTCGGGATGATGATGTCGACGAGCAGGTTCACCGTCGCCCATTCGTGCGCGGTGAAGAACTTCGGCTTGAAGGCGGCGGGCTTCGCCCCGGTGCGCCGCGCCGCCTGCGACTTCGCCGCCTGCGCCGCCTCCGCCTCGGTCCAGGTGAACCCGGCGGCGGCGGGCGCCGCGCCGAGCACCTTGAGCAACGTTCTGCGATTCAGCTTATCCATAAGTCATCCGTGTGTTCCGTGTGTTCCGTGTGATCCGTGGCCTCAGATGGCTCCTGCCTTGCGCTGCTCGGCGATGTAGTTCGCCGTGCGCATCGCCAGCGCCAGGATCGTCCACGTGCAGTTCTTGTCCGGCTGCGACACGAACGGGGCGCCGTCGGCGACGAAGACGGTCTTCGCGTCGTGCGCCTGGCAGTACTTGTTCAGCGCCGAGGTGTTCGGATCGTTGCCCATCCGGACGACGCCGATTTCGTGGATGATGCGGCCGCCGGGCGCGAGATCGTAGTTCTGCTGCGCCGTCGGCATCGGCGACAGCGGCGTCCCGCCCATCTCGTGAATGATGGCGCGGAAGGTCTCCTGCATGTGCTTCGCCTGCTTGATCTCGTAGTCGCTCCACTTGAAGTGGAACCGCGGCACCGGGATGCCCCACTTGTCGACCACGCGCGGATCGATTTCCATCCAGCTGTCCGGGTTCGGAATCATCTCGCCGCGTCCGGCGAAGCTGACGGTCGACCCATAGACGCGGCGGTAGTCGCGCTTGAGGCTCGCGCCGTAGCCGCCGAACGCGATCGGCGTTCCCGACGCTTCCACGCCGGTATAGGCGTGGATGTTGCCGAGGAAGCCGGCGCCCGGCATGCGCCGGCCGCCTCCGATCTCGATGTGATACCCGCGCGGGAAGTCCAGCTTCCTGTTGTCGATCCACCACGGCATGTAGAGGTGGGCGCCGCCGGTGCCGTCCTCGTTGTGCGGGTGGTTGTCCATCATCTTCGGGATGAACCCGGTCACGCCCGTGCCGGTCGAGTCCGTCAGGTACTTGCCGACGATGCCGGTGGAGTTGGCGAGGCCCTGGGGGAACTTCGGCGACTTCGAGTTCAGCAGGATGCGGGCGGTCTCGCAGGCGCTCGCCGCGAGGACGACGATCCGGGCGCGGACGTGATTGTCGCGGACCGTGTTCTTGTCGATGTACGACACGCCCGAGGCGAGCCCGTTCTCGTCCACGGTGACCTCGCGCGCCATCGCGTTGGCGACGATGGTGAGCCTGCCCGTCTTCATCGCCGGCGGGATCAGCACCGAGGGGGACGAGAAGTTCGAGTGCGTCGCGCAGCCGCGGTTGCACTGGCCGCAGTAATGGCACGCGGCGCGGCCGTTGTGCGGGCGGGTGAGAATCGACAGCCGCGACGGCACGCAGGGAACCCCCAGCTTCTCCGACGCCTGCTGGATCAGCAGCTCGTAGCAGCGCGGCTTCGGCGGCGGCAGGAAGATGCCGTCGGGCTCGTTGCGGAACGGGAGGTTGGTGCCGAAGATGCCGATCAGCCGATCGGTCTCGTCGTACCAGGGCTTCATGTCCTCGTAGGTGATCGGCCAGTTGTCGCCGAGCCCATCAATGGACTTGCGCTGGAAGTCGTCGGGCCCGAAGCGCAGCGAGATCCGCCCCCAGTGGTTGGTGCGGCCGCCGAGCATGCGCGATCGGAACCAGAAGAAGTCGTCGCCCGCGGCGGTGGTGTAGGGCTCGCCGTCGAGGGTCCACCCGCCGAACGCGGCGTCGTACTCCCCGAACTGCTGGGTGGGGATGGCCGCGCCGCGCCGCGGGCTGTCGTAGTTCCACCGGAACATGTAGGAGTCCTTGACCGGATCCCACATCGGCCCGGCCTCGAGCATGACGACGTCGGCCCCGGCTTCGGTGAGGACCTTCGCGGCCATGCCGCCCCCCGCGCCGGAGCCGATGATGGCGACGTCGTAAATTCTGCGATTGCGGATGATTTGCATAGGTGGGTGTCCCGCGCCGATTGTAATGCGGTACCCGGCCGCCCGCATCGCGTCCGGCCGATCCGGGCACCGCCGCGTGCTATGCTCTCCGCATCCTGCGAAGTCCACGCCGATGCTGAGCGGTTATCTGCCGGTTGCGATCTTTTTCGGGCTGATCCTGGCGTTCGCCGCCGGATCTCTGGCCGCCGCCTGGGTCGTCCGGCCGTCGCGCCCCTCAGCGGCCAAGGCCGTGAACTACGAATGCGGCGCCGAGCCCATCGGCGAAGCCTGGGTGCAGTTTCCGGTCGGGTTTTATCTCGTCGCCCTGATCTTCCTCGTCTTCGATACGCTCGCGGTGTTCCTCTTTCCGTGGGCCGTGACGATGCGCGCGCTCGGGGTTGGCGGCCTCCTGGTCATGCTGGGGTTCGTCGGCATCCTCGGGCTCGCGTGGATTTACGCCTATCGGGAGGGGCTCCTCGAGTGGAAGTGAAGCCGCCGGTTCCGCAGATTCCGATTCCGCTCTGGCGCGACGTCAAAGATCTCCAGGAGTGGGAGACCCACCACCAGCGGCGGCCCGAGACGGGCGACGCCGCGTCCTCGCTGTTCGAGCGCGTGACCGAGGGCATCCACGCCTTCCCTGGCGGGTTCGTCGTCACCACCGTGGCCGACGGCTTCTTCAACTGGGCGCGCAAGTCCTCGGTGTGGCCGGTGTCGTTCGGCCTCGCCTGCTGCGCGATCGAGATGATGGCGACCTTCGCGTCGCGCTTCGACGTCGAGCGCCTCGGGATGGTGCCGTGGGCGTCGCCGCGCCACTCCGATCTGATGATCGTGTCGGGGACCGTCACCATCAAGATGGCGCCGATGCTGGAGCGCATCTACGACCAGATGCCGGATCCGAAGTGGGCGGTCTCGATGGGCTCGTGCGCCAATTCCGGCGGGCCGTTCCGCCACGGCTACCACGTGGTGAAGGGCGTGGATCGGATCATCCCCGTCGACGTCTACGTGCCCGGGTGTCCTCCGCCGCCCGAGTCGCTGTTGAACGGGCTGCTGCTGCTCCAGGATCAGATCTCGCATTTCCGCCGCACCGGCCGCCGCGCCGAACCGGGTCCGAAGGTCGATTGACATGACGCCCGAACGCGCGCGCGAGCTGCTGACGCTGGTCGAGGGGGTCACGACCATCGAGGGGACGGCCCCCATCGTCGCCCGGGTGCAGCCGGAGGCGTGGCAGGCCACGGCGCGGTTCGCGAAAGACACGCTCGGCTGCGCGTTCTTCAATTTCCTGACCGCGATCGACTGGAAGGCCGAGGGCCTCGAAGTGATTGCCCGGCTCGACAACCTCGAGGCGCGCGTCTCGGTGCAGCTGCGGACCAAGCTCGGCGCCGGCGGGACGGCGTGTCCGTCGCTGGTGCCGGTCTACCGCGGCGCGAACTGGATGGAGCGCGAGTGCTACGACATGTTCGGCGTCGAGTTCGCCGGCCATCCCGATCGCCGCCGCATCCTGCTCGCCGACGACTGGGAGGGGCATCCGCTCCTCAAGTCTTACGCGGTCGACACGCCGCATCCGCCGTACCGGTAGGCGCCTGCCCGCATGCCTGACGTTCGCGCACTCGACTACACCGGCAGCGAGCGGCTGACCATGAACATGGGGCCGCAGCATCCCTCGGCCCACGGCGTGTTCCGCGCCATCCTCACGCTCGAAGGGGAGACGGTGGTGGGCGTCGACGCGGTGATCGGCTACCTGCACCGCTGCCACGAGAAGCTCGCGGAGACGCTGGCTTACGTGCAGTACCCGACGATCGCGTCGAAGACGGACTACGTCGCGGCGATGTCGAGCGAGCTGGCGTACGTGATGGCGGCCGAGCAGATCGGGCAGTTCGAGGTCCCCAAGCGCGCGCAGTACCTGCGGGTCATCGTCGGCGAGCTGCAGCGGATCGCGTCGCACTGCCTGTGGCTGGGCACGTGGTGCATGGACATGGGCGGCGCGCTGGGCGGCGGCGCGACGATCTTCCTCTACTGCATCCGCGAGCGCGAGCTGGTGCTCGACCTGTTCGAGTCGCTGGTCGGCGCGCGCCTGCTCTACGGATTTCACCAGGTCGGCGGCGTGCGCTACGACCTGCCGGACGGCTGGGTGCAGCAGTGCCGGCGGACGGTGGACCTCATCGAGCAGCGGCTCGACGAATACGAGGGGATGCTGGCGGACAACCCGTTCTTCACGATGCGCACGCGCGGGGTCGGGGTGATCTCGGCGGCGCTCGCCCAGGACGTCGGCGTCAGCGGCCCGCTCCTCCGCGGCTCGGGGATCGCCTACGATCTGCGCCGCGCGCAGCCGTATTCGTCGTACGGCGATTTCGCGTTCGATGTCCCGGTCCGGCCGGCCGGCGACTGCGAAGCGCGGTATCTGGTCCGGATGGTGGAGTTCCGCCAGTCGATCCGGATCATCCGGCAGGCCCTCGACGGCCTGCCGCCGGGGCCGATCTCCTCGCGCCCGGGGGTGAAGTCGCTGGCCCAGGTGAAGGTGCCGAAGGGGGAGGCCTACGCGCGCGTGGAAGGGCCGCGCGGGGAGGTCGGCTGCTATCTCGTGTCCGATGGCAGCAACAAGCCGTATCGCATGAAGTGGCGAGGGGCGTCGTTCTCGAACCTCGCGGTGCTGCCGCACATCCTGCCCGGCACCAGCGTCGCGGACGTCGTCGCGATCATGGGCTCGGTGGATCCGGTGTTCGGCGAGGTGGACCGGTGATCGCGCTGCCGCCCGCCGTCGCCGCGGCGCTGATGGGGGCCGCCATTCTCGGCGTGCTCACCGGCGTGCTCGCCTACGTGACGCTGCTCGAGCGGAAGTTCGCGGCGCGGATGCAGTCGCGGGTCGGGCCGTACCGTGTCGGCCCGCACGGCCTGCTGCAGCCGATCGCCGACGGCGTGAAGAACATCATGAAAGAGGAGACGCTGCCGCCGTACGCGAACAAGGCGCTCTTCTTCCTGGCGCCGATGCTCTCCTTCGCGCCGGCCATGATGGCGTGGGCGGTCATCCCGTTCGGCGCGTCGTGGGCGTCGAAGTGG